>NZ_JASPFC010000106.1:0-667 GCF_031296635.1 Actinomyces acetigenes | reverse complement strand
CTCCGACAGCACAGACACAGGCACCCCCGGCGACTCCGACGACCTTGGAAGCCCCGGTGACCCGGGTGGTCCGAGTGGGACTGCTGGTTCTGGTGACCTGGGTGGTTCTGGTCTGAACGGTTCTGGGGGTGGGTTGTGAGCGGCGGGGGTTCGCGTCGGCCTGCTCCCGGCGGGGGTTCTGGTCGGGGTGCTGGTGGTCTGGTGGCTGGGGACATGTTTACCCCGGGGTCTGCTGGGGGCCGGTCGGTGCTGGTGTGGGAGGGCCCTGCTGCCTTGAAGGCGGCTGGTGCCCGGGTGGGGGCTGATCGGTGGTGTGACAAGGTGGGCCCGGTGGTGGTGTCGTATCACACGGGTAAGTCCTCGAGTGGGTTGCCGGGGGAGATGACGCGTCAGCTCGATGGGCAATTCACGGCTCTGAGCCTGATGAGCGCCAAGGAGATCCTGGCTGGTATGGCTACCTTCGACGAGCGCAAGCGCTCCCCAGCCAGCCACACCAGAATCCGCAAGACATTCCAGAACGATCTTGCTGACAACCTGTCGCACCGGCACAAGTTTCCTAAGGATGTGGCGGGGTTGTGGGCTTCTCGGGCGATGCGGGAGCTGGCGGTGCTGCACAATCCTGATCAGCTGTTGTCTGGTCCGCAGGGGCCTTCCTTGGTGGGGGGTG
>NZ_JASPFC010000105.1:0-748 GCF_031296635.1 Actinomyces acetigenes | reverse complement strand
AGGTACTCGATCAGGGTGACCTCGATGCCGCGCATGGCCTTGCCCAGTGACAGGGCACGATCCTTGTAGGACACGCACCCGTTGGACATCACGGTGCGTCGGGCGCGGTCCACGGCACTGTCCGAGCCGGCCGGGTCGGTGGGGTCGGGCAGGCTGATGGGGCCGCCGCCGGCTGGGAGGCGATCCAGGTCGATGGGGGCTGGGCTGGCTAGAGCCCTGGGGGCCTGGGTCCATACCCTCAGCGGGGTCAGCGCGACGCCGTGGCCCTGGTGCTGACGCTCGGTGTTGTAGTAGCTGGTGAAGCGGTCCAGCTCGGTGTTGAGCTCCTCAAGGGTGCTGGCCGGGTGAGCGCGCAGCCAGGCGGCGGCCGGCTGGTGGGAGCGCTCGACCTTGCCCTGGGTCTGGGGGTGTCCCACCCGCCCGCTGATGGGACGTACCCCCAGGGAGGCCAGCCACTTCTCGGTAGCACCCGGACCAGTGGTGCGGCTGGTGTTGAACGCCAGCGCGTTGTCAGACAGGATCGCCGCCGGGCGCCCCCAGGTGGTGAAGGCCTCCTCAAGGACCATGCGGGTGCCTGCCACACTCTCACCGCCCCAGCAGGCCCGCAGGGCGGTGATGACCCGTGAGCAGTCGTCAACGACCTGGTAGACGGTCACCACACGGTCCTCCAGGCGCCACTGGAAGCCGTCGATCTGCCACAGCTCGTTGGCCGCGCTGCGAGTGAAGCGCTTGTAGGAGGTCCTGGGCC
>NZ_JASPFC010000104.1:0-767 GCF_031296635.1 Actinomyces acetigenes | reverse complement strand
CCGTCGGACCCGGCGGCGGCCCCGGGGTGGTGGTGAGCGTGATGGCCCCCAGGCGGCGCAGGCGCTCCGTGCGCAGGCGTCCGCCCTCCCAGACGGTGCGCTCCTCCTCGGCCAGCCAGGCCCCGGCCAGCTCCAGGGCCGTCTGCTCCTCGAGGGGCGCCGCGGCCCGGATGAGCGCGTCCCCGCGCCCACCGGTCAGGTCGACGCCGGCCACCGCCAGCCACTCGGACTCCGCCAGTGCCGAGCCCGCCGGCAGGCGCAGCCCGGTCCCGGCGACGCTCGCGTAGTGCGCCTCCTTGCCCGCCTGCGGGGCCGGCCCCCGACGTCGAGCGATCCACTGCGGCTGCGCCGTCCCGGCCACCAGTGCCACCGCCGACTCCAGGTCGGCCGACGCGGCGCCCTCACCGTCCCCGAGCCCAGGAGCATCCCCGCCGATGTCGCCGGGTCGGCCAGTCTCCTCCCGGCCGTGCGTCGCGCCCGGTGCCTGCGGTCCACCGCTCGCGGCGGCCGGATCCTCGGGCCGTCCGGAAGTCTCCCGGCCGTGCCCGGTGCCCAGCGAACCGGCCGCCCCTGTTGCGCCCGGTGCCTGGGGGCCACCGCTCGCGGAGGCCGGGTCCTCGGCGCGCCCCGACTGCTCTAAGACGGCGCGCCGGCAGGCCTGCTCCAGTCGGCGGGCCTCCGTCTTCCAGGCCCCCGACCCGGCCCCACCGCCGCGTACCTGCCTGGCCAGGGCGGTCAGATCCCCGCCGGGCGCGCGCAGGTCGGCG
>NZ_JASPFC010000103.1:0-777 GCF_031296635.1 Actinomyces acetigenes | reverse complement strand
CGCGAGCGGCCTCGGCGTCGGCCTGACGCAGGGCGGACAGTGCCTCGCTGAGCGCCTGGCGAGCAGCGTCCTCCTGGCGCCGGGCCTCTTCCAGGGCCGCGTCGGCCTCGGTCTCGGCCTGCGCGGCGGCGGCGGCCTCAGTGTCGGCCTCCTCGTGGGCGGCGGTGAGCTCGAGGACTGAGGAGGCCCCTCGACCGGCGCCGGCGACCCAGCCGGGTGCCAGGACGTCACCGCCGCGGGTGGCCACGACGGCGTCGGGCAGCTCGCCGCGCAGGGTGCTGGCGGCCTCGAGGTCCTCCACTACCCAGGAGTCCTTGAGCAGCCCGTCCAGGACCTGTTCGAGGCGCCCCGGCTGCGCGGGACTGACGAGGCCGCGAGCCGCCAGTGCTCCGTCAACGGGAGCCGGCTCCGCCTCGTCATCGGTGCCGGCGGCACCCAGTGAGGGGTCGTCGGCCAGCACCAGTCGCACCGCCCCGATGTCCTGGCTGCGGGCATGAGCCAGTCCGGCCAGGGCCGCCTCGGCATCGGCGGCCAGGCCGGCCTCGGCGAGCGCTCCCAGGAGGGCGGCGACGGCGTTCTCCCAGCCACGCTCGACGCTGAGGTGCTCGGCAAGTGGTCCGAGGAGACCGTCTATACCGGTTTGCAGCAGCGCGGCCGTTCCGTCCTGGCCGCGCAGGGACATGGCCAGGGTGTCGCGCCTGGCGGTCCAGGTGGCTCGGTCGGAGGCCGCCTCCCTGCGGGCGTCCGTCGCGGCCGCGACGGCCTCGCGGGCCTGGG
>NZ_JASPFC010000102.1:0-831 GCF_031296635.1 Actinomyces acetigenes | reverse complement strand
GGCGGCCCCCGGCCCGGCTGGGGTGAGCGGGCCGGCTGGACCCTGGCCGTCGTCGGCCCGCTGGCCTTCCTGGCGGTCTTCTTCGCCTGGCCCGTGGCCACGCTCATGGGCCGCGGCCTCGCCCCCGACGGCGCCCTGGACCTGAGCGGCTTCGGCGAGGTCCTGGCCCGCGAGCGCACCTGGCGGATCCTCACACAGACCCTCACCCAGGCGGTACTGGGCACCGCCGTGTGCGTGGCCCTCGGCATTCCCGGCGCCCTCGTCCTCTACCGGCGCGCCTTCCCCGGCCGCGACTTGCTGCGCGGGGTGGTGACCGTGCCCTTCGTGCTGCCCAGCGTCGTCGTCGGCGTCGCCTTCCACGCCCTGGTCACCCGCGGTGGGCCCCTGGAGGCCCTGGACCTGGACGGGACCCTGACCGCGGTGGTGGCCGCGCTGGCCTTCTTCAACTACGGGCTCGTGGTGCGCACCGTGGGCACCATGTGGTCGCGGCTCGACCCGCGCGCCGTGGAGGCTGCCCGGGCGCTGGGGGCCTCGCCGGTGAGGGCCTTCGCCACCGTCACCCTGCCCGCGCTGGCCCCCGCCATCGCCTCGGCAGCCTCCCTGACCTTCCTGTTCTGCGCCACCGCCTACGGGGTGGTGCTCGTGCTCGGCGGGGTGGGGATCGGCACCGTCGAGACGGAGATCTACCGGCTGACCACCCAGTACCTGGACCTGCGGGGCGCCGCCGTCCTGTCCGTGGTTCAGCTCGGCGTCATCGCCCTGGCCCTGTGGGTGGCCGAGCGGGCGCGCGCCGCCACCCAGACGCGCCTGCGTCTGCGCACCGAGGTGCCC
>NZ_JASPFC010000101.1:0-870 GCF_031296635.1 Actinomyces acetigenes | reverse complement strand
GTGGGGGGTGTCTCTTTCTCGTGGGGTGTTTGGCTGCTGGTGCTGGCTTCTTTTGTCGTCTTCTCTTGTGTTGTCGGCGTTTCGCGTGAGCTCTCGGGTCGGGGGCGGAATATCATGCTGGGATGGACAGGGTCGTGGTTAGTGATGATGAGTGGGCTGTTTTGCAGGGCTATAAGCACCAGGCGCCTTACAGGTTGATGCGATTGAAGTCCGAGGCGGTCGTGCTGCTGTCCAAGGATGTGGATACCGCGGTCGTGGCCCAGGTCGTCGAGCGCACGCCCGAGACGGTGCGCAGCTGGGCTCGGGCGTGGAACCGGTACCGTCTGGCCTCAATCCACACCGGTCACGCCGGCAACCTCAACGCCTCCAGGCTCACCGCCACCCAGCGCCAGGAGGTGGCCGGGGTACTGTCCCGGCCCCCGTCGGAGCAGGGCCTGCCCATCGGGTTCTGGGACGTGCCCCATCTGGCGGCCTGGGTCTACGACCACTTCGAGGTGGAGTACGCCTCTGCCGCCTCCTACCGGTTCCTGCTGCACATGGCGGGCCTGTCCTTCCACCGCCCCGAGGCCGTCGACCAGCGCCGCCCGCCCCAGGCGGACGTTGACCAGCGCATGAGCCAGATCCGTTCCGAGATCGTCCGCAAGTGGTCCGATCCCGAGGTGATGGTGGTGTGCGCCGACGAGGTGCGTATCGAGCACGAGGCGATCGTGCGCAGGGCGTGGATCCGCCGAGGTGACGCCGCCCGTCTGGAGGTCGACCGCCGCCGCCAGGCCCAGTCCTACATCGGCTTCCTGCACGAGACCGACGGCACCGTCGACTTGATGACCCTCGACTGGCAGGACACCGGCACCATCACCCAGGCCCTGATCG
>NZ_JASPFC010000100.1:0-1000 GCF_031296635.1 Actinomyces acetigenes | reverse complement strand
TGTCAACGACCCGCTCCTGGTTCAGAACCACGTCGTCCCTGGGACACCGTCGAGTTGTTGGATGAGGGCGTCACTATGCAGATGTCTCACCGTTGACCGGCTGAGTACGCTGACCAAGGCACACGTTGGCAGGGAGGTGGGGGTGGCCTTGGTCGGGGCCGTGACATTGTTGTGACCGGCCGGTAGGGTCGGGTGGGTTCCTGCTGTGCCGGGGACTGTGCTCGGCCTGATCGTGGAGGTGCTTCCTCATGACCCGTTCCCTCATCCGTCTGTCTGGTCGCCGTCGTGTCGCAACCGCCTTGGGAGCGGGCGCGCTGGCTGCCTCGCTGGCCCTGGCGGGGTGCTCGTCGAGCAGCCCGAAGGGTGGAGGGACGATCCCACCGGTCAACACTGCGGGCGCTAGTGGTGGTTCGACGGCGTCTGCGTCTGCCTTGGGCGGGGCGTCCTCGAAGGCCTCGGCGGCACCGACGACTCTGGATGCCCAGGCACTGACTGATGAGTCCATCGGCTACTACGTGGACTTCGTCCCCCAAGGGCTGGACACCACCCAGACCCAGGCTGCCCTGGGATATCTCGCCTACGACAGGGCGACGTGGGAGGCATACCGGAAGATGGACGGCGACCTGTCCGCCGTCGAGGCCTCCACCACCGGTGCAGCGCTGGAAAGCTACCGCAAGAGCTACAAGAAAGCCCAGGATGCGGGGGAGCATGAGGTCGGCACCGCACGGATGACGGTGACGTCCGTGGAGATGCAGTCGGATAGCGAAGCCCTCATCGACGTGTGCTCCGATCAGACTCATATCAAGAGAGTTTCATCGTCCGGAGAGGAGATCCCACATTCTCATGGACTGCACACCTATTCCGATTTTGTGTCGGTGAAGCTGACTGACGGCGCGTGGAAGGTTGCTTCGTTTGAGAAGAAGGGGACGGACATTTGCTGAATAAGCGCCTCTTCAAGCTCATGGTGGCCGTGTCGCTTGCCAGTGCCAGCACACTCACT
>NZ_JASPFC010000099.1:0-1100 GCF_031296635.1 Actinomyces acetigenes | reverse complement strand
CCACTCCTAGCCTATCAACCCAGTCATCTACTGGGAGCCTACCAAGACACCAAAGGTGTCTTGCGGAGACCTCATCTTGAAGATGGTTTCCCGCTTAGATGCTTTCAGCGGTTACCCTTCCCGAACGTAGCCAACCAGCCGTGCCCCAGGCGAGACAACTGGCACACCAGAGGTTCGTCCGTCCCGGTCCTCTCGTACTAGGGACAGGCCTCCTCAAGTCTCCAACGCGCGCAGAGGATAGGGACCGAACTGTCTCACGACGTTCTAAACCCAGCTCGCGTACCGCTTTAATGGGCGAACAGCCCAACCCTTGGGACCTGCTCCAGCCCCAGGATGCGACGAGCCGACATCGAGGTGCCAAACCATGCCGTCGATATGGACTCTTGGGCAGGATCAGCCTGTTATCCCCGGGGTACCTTTTATCCGTTGAGCGACGACCCACCCACACGGGATCGCCGGATCACTAGTTCCTACTTTCGTACCTGCTCGACCCGTCAGTCTCACAGTCAAGCTCCCTTGTGCACTTACACTCAACACCTGGTTACCGACCAGGCCGAGGGAACCTTTGAGCGCCTCCGTTACACTTTAGGAGGCAACCGCCCCAGTTAAACTACCCACCAGGCACTGTCCCTAACCCGGATCACGGGCCCAGGTTCAGGCGCACGCCATAACCAGAGTGGTATTTCAACGACGACTCCACCACCACTAGCGTGACAGCTTCACAGTCTCCCACCTATCCTGCACAAGCTATAGCGGGCGCCAATACCAAGCTGTAGTAAAGGTCCCGGGGTCTTTCCGTCCTTCTGCGCGAAACGAGCATCTTTACTCGTACTGCAATTTCGCCGAGCTCATGGTTGAGACAGCGGGGAAGTCGTTACGCCATTCGTGCAGGTCGGAACTTACCCGACAAGGAATTTCGCTACCTTAGGATGGTTATAGTTACCACCGCCGTTTACTGGGGCTTAAATTCACCACTTCACCCCACAAGGGGGTTGATGGTTCCTCTTAACCTTCCAGCACCGGGCAGGCGTCAGTCCGTATACATCGCCTTACAGCTTCGCACAGACCTGTGTTTTTAGTAAACAGTCGCTTCCCCCTGG
>NZ_JASPFC010000098.1:0-1178 GCF_031296635.1 Actinomyces acetigenes | reverse complement strand
CCGCGCTCCTGGACGCGTTGGCGGGCCGGAGACCCGCGCGAACGCCCGTGTGGTTCATGCGTCAGGCGGGACGGTCGCTGCCGGAGTACCGGGCGCTGCGGGCGCGCGCCGGCGTCCCGATGCTGGAGGCCTGCCTGGATCCCGCGCTCGCGGCGGAGGTGACGCTGCAGCCGGTGCGGCGCCACGGCGTCGACGCCGCCGTCTTCTTCTCCGACATCATGGTGCCGCTGCGCCTGGCGGGCGTCGGGGTGCGGATCGAGGAGGGCGTCGGGCCGGTCCTCGACGCCCCGGTGCGCAGCGGCCGCGAGGTGGATGAGCTGGTGGCCCGCCGCTTCGGTGACGGCCCCGGCGCCGAGGGGGTCGGGGCGATCGAGGAGGCGGTGCGGCGCGTCGTCGTCGAGCTGGGAAGTCCGCAGGCACCCGGCGCGCGCGAGGGGCTCAGTGAGCGGGCGCGCGCCGGGCTGGAGCACAGCGCCGGGTCGGCGGGGTGGACGCCGGTGCTCGCCTTCGGCGGGGCGCCCTTCACGCTGGCGGCCTACCTAGTGGAGGGCCGACCCAGTCGCGACCACCTGGCGGCGCGCACGCTCATGCGCGCCGACCCCGACTCCTGGGACCGGCTCATGACGTGGTGCGCACGCCTGACCGGCGAGTTCATCGCCGCACAGGTGCGCGCCGGGGCGGCCGCGGCCCAGCTCTTCGACTCCTGGGCGGGCTCACTGTCCCCACGTACCTACCGCGAGCGCGTGGCCCCCTACTCGGCGCTCGCCCTGGAGACGGCCCGGGGCGCCCTGTCCCCCACCACCGGTGAGGCTGTGCCGCTCATCCACTTCGGGACCGGGACCGCCCGGCTGCTGGGGCTCATGCGGCAGGTGGGGGCCGACGCCGTCGGCGTGGACGAGCGCATCGAGCTGGGTGAGGCGATTGAGGCGCTGGCCGGGGCCGACCCGCAGGCGGGGGCCTGCCCGGTCCAGGGCAACCTCGACCCGGCGCTGCTGGCGGCGCCGTGGCCGCTGGTCGCCGAGGAGGTCGACGCGGTGCTGGCGGCCGGGCGCGCGGCGCCGGGACACGTGGTCAACCTGGGGCACGGGGTGCCGCCGGCCACTGACGCGGATGTCCTCACCCGGATCGTGGCGCGGGTGCACGGCTCGGCCGACTGGGAGGCCATGGCCCTGGCCGGG
>NZ_JASPFC010000097.1:0-1307 GCF_031296635.1 Actinomyces acetigenes | reverse complement strand
CCGGGGACGGCGACCGGGCCCCAGCCGTCGTCGGGATCGGCGGGGTTTACGGGAGCCGGAGATGTCGGCGACGCCATGGGGACCGCGGGGGCGGTGGGCGGCGGGGCCGCGGCGGAGGCGACCGGGGATGCCGGGAACGCTGGGGAGACTGCTTGGAACTCGGTGGGGGCGGCGGGATCGGCGCCGGCCGGAGCCGGCTGCAGCTCGGGGGCGGTCGCGGTCTCTTGCGCGGCGGGAGCCGGGGCGACGTGGTGCCCAGCGCGGTCGGTGGGCTGAGCGGAGCCAGTGGGCTCGTCGGCACCGAGGGGCCCACCGGGGTACCCGGAGTCCTCAGCGTAGGGATCGGCACCCCAGTCGTCCTCGGGCGGGGGCTCGGGGATCGGGGAGCCGTCGTCCCAGGTGGTGGAGACGGGCCGGTGCTCCTCGGGGCGGGCGGCCGGCTCGACGTCGGTGGGCCGTACTGGCGCAGCGGCGGGCGACTGCGCGACCGAGCCCTGGGCGGGTCGGCCGGCGTCGTGGGCAGCACTGGCTGGGTCGTGGGTGGCAAGCGACCGGGGGTCGGGAGCGGATGCGGCGACTGGCGCACTGGTGGAGCCGCGCGGCACCGCACGTGCGACGCCGTGGTCAGAGCCGCCGGCACCACCGGCGGCGACCGGGGCGGCCGCTCCCTCGACCGGGCCCTGGCCACCGACGTGCGTCCAGGCGCCGTTGACGTCCTGCGTCCCGCCACTGGCGGCCGAGCCCACCGAGTTGATGGCGCCGGCCTGTGGTCCGGGGCCGCTCTGCCCTGCGTCGGGGGCGCCGCCACCGTAGGAGCCCTGCGGTCCGCCGTGACCGGCATCGCGGCTGACACCGTGACCGACGCCGGGGCCGGGGGTGTGCGCAGCCTCGGCTCCGGTGGAGGCAGCACTGCGGGCGCCCATGCCTTGCGGTCCACGCGGGCCTCCTGAGCCACCGGAGCCGCCCGGCCCGCCGGGTCCGTCATCGCCGGCGACGATGGCGTGCACCTCGAGGCGCAGGCCGAGGGCCTGGTGGAGGGCTGCGGAGAAGATGGGGCCGTGTCCGCCGTTCTCGAAGGCGCCCACGAGGCCGGGGGCGGTGAACAGGAGCGTGAAGACGCCTCCGGAGACGGTGCCCGGCCGGGAGTTGGGGCCCACCAGCGCCCAGGTGGCGCGCCGCGAGCGCTTTGCCGCCTCGAGGACCTCCTCCCAGCGGGTGCGGATCATCTCCGCGTCGGCAGCCTCGCCCCCGCCCGGGCCGCCGGCGCCTGCCTGGGCGACGGGTGCTGAGGGCGCGGCAGGGGCGCT
>NZ_JASPFC010000096.1:0-1316 GCF_031296635.1 Actinomyces acetigenes | reverse complement strand
GCCTGCGCTGAGGACGTGGCGGGCCTGCTGGGGTCCTTGGCCGCTGGCGGAGCACTGGCCGGCGTGGTGGAGGGGCTGCTGGCCCACCTACTGGCCACCGCCCAGAACCACGACGACGGCGACAGCGACGGCGACGGTGGCGGTGAGGGCTCTGATGCCGACGGTGCCGGCAGTGTTGATAGCGAGGGCTTGTTCGCTGGTGACAGCGGGGACGATGCGGCGTTGGTGGCCGGCGCTGAGGAGCTTCGGGCTGTGTCCGTGGAGGAGGCCGGCGCCTCGGGGATCATGGGCCTGGGGGCTGCGGGTTTGGGGGAGCTGGCTGCGGCCTGCCACCGCCTGGCGGCGTGGGCTACGTGGGGTCAGTCCCTGGCGGCGGCGTGCCTGACCGCCTGTGGTGAGCTGTCGAGTCACCCGGGCCAGTGGGGCCCAGACGGCCGGGTCTCGGAGGTAGTGGGCTACCAGGAGCGCAGGTTCAATGCCACCTGCCTGCTCTCGGCCCGCCTGGGGGTATCCCGGAGCCGGGCCGGGCAGATCGTGGATCACGGCAGCGCCCTGATGGACATGGGTTTTAACCCCACTGAGGTCATGGAGCGGTGCGGGGTGCTGGATGCGGCCAAGGCGTCCTTGGTGACTCGCCGCCTGGAGGGCGTGCCGGCCCCGGTGGCGCTGGCTGTTCAGGAGCGGGTGCTGCCTCAGGCTCCTAGGCGCAGCGTGTCCCAGGTGGGGCGGGACATTGAGCGGGCCCTGATGGAGACAGACCCCACCGGACACGCCGAGCGGGTCCGGGCCAACCAGGAGCGTCGGTGCGTGTCACGTCCCAGGCCCGCCGGTGAAGGCGTGTCCCAGGTCCGCCTGCTGCTACCCACCATGGACGCCCTGCTGCTGGACGCCACCTTGGACGCGATCGCCGCATCAGCCCGAGCCACCGGTGAGCAGCGCACCCTGGGCCAGCTGCGCGCCGACGCCATCACCGCGATGACCCTGTCCACACTACGAACCAGCCAACAGACCGCCTACCACAGACCCACGCAAACCCCCGACGACGACACCCCCGCAAGCACAAACCACGACAACAACAGCGGCACCGATGACGGCAGTCTCAGAGACACCCTCGGTGGCACCGGTGGCCGCGTCATCAGCGGAGGCCTCGCCGCCAGTAGTCCTAGCGACGGCACCGGCAGCGGTGACGTCACTGGCGGCTTTGGTGGCGGTCTCGGAGGCGTGAGTGAGCTGGCTACCTCCTTGGCTTCTCCCAGGCTCCCTGCCTCTCTGGGGCGCCCGCTGCCTGACGGGGTGCCACTGGAAGGGCTCCTGGG
>NZ_JASPFC010000095.1:0-1327 GCF_031296635.1 Actinomyces acetigenes | reverse complement strand
CACGCCGCTGCTGGTCGTCACCGCCACCGGCCGCGAGGCCGAGGAGACCGCCCTGGCCCTGCGCAGCTACCTGCCGGCCGACGACGTCGCCGTCATGCCCGCCTGGGAGACCCTGCCCCACGAGCGCCTCTCGCCGCGCGCCGACACCGTCGCCCAGCGCCTGTCCGTCCTGCGCCGCCTGGCCCACCCTGAGGAGGGCGGGGCGATCCGCGTCCTCATCGTCCCCGTGCGCGCCCTGCTGGCCCCCGTCATCGCCGGACTCGGCGAGCTCGAGCCCGTCCAGCTGGCCCCCGGCCTGACCATCGGCCTGGAGGAGACCGCCCGCCGCCTGGAGGCCGCCGCCTACACGCGCGTCGACATGGTCGAGTCCCGCGGCGAGTACGCCGTGCGCGGAGGCATCCTCGACGTCTTCCCGCCCTCCGAGCCCAGGCCGGTGCGCGTGGACTTCTTCGGCGACGAGATCGACGAGGTCTCCTCCTTCGCCGTCGCCGACCAGCGCACCATCGAGACGCTGGGCGCCGTCACCGCCACCGCCTGCCGCGAGCTGGTCCTCACCGACACGGTGCGCGAGCGCGCCGCCGCCCTGGTCGACGCCGTCCCCGGCGCTGCCGACATGCTGGAGAAGATCAGTCAGGGCATCGCCGTCGAGGGCATGGAGTCCCTCGCCCCGGTCCTGGTCGAGAAGATGGTCCCGCTGCTGGACCTCGTCGGCGACCGGCTCACGGTGCTCCTGGAGCCCGAACGGGTGCGCAAGCGCGCCGAGGACCTGACCGCCACCACCACCGAGTTCCTCGCCGCCGCCTGGACCTCGGCGGCCTCCGGCGGCACGGTCCCCGTCGACCTGTCCGCCGCCGCCTTCGCCCACCTGGCCGAGGCCCGGGCCCTGGCCCTGTCCTCCAACCGCGGCTGGTGGTCCTTCACCGCCCTGGCCGCCGGCCCCGACACCACCCGCCTGGACCTCAGCGACCCCCACACCTACCGCGGCGAGCTCGAGCGGGCCGTGGCCGACCTGGGCCGGCTGGCCCGCCAGGGCTGGACCGTGGTCGTGGCCACCGACGGCCCCGGACCAGGCCGACGCATGGCCCAGCTCCTGGGCGACGGCGACGTCCCCGCCCGCATCGTCGACCAGCTCTCCGAGGCCGGCGAGCTCGGCCGCGACGGTAACTGGGCTCCCGCCCCTGCCGCTGTTGCTGATGACGCCGACGGCTCAACTGGTGCCGATGGCGCCCCGGCCGCGGGCCCCGGCGACGGTGTCGTGCGCGTCACCCAGGCCAGCGCCGGCCACGGCTTCCTCGCCGAGGGCCTGCGCCTGGCCCTCATCGCCGAG
>NZ_JASPFC010000094.1:0-1401 GCF_031296635.1 Actinomyces acetigenes | reverse complement strand
GGATGCAGGTTCTTGGTGAGAATGTAGTTCTTAATCTCGGAAATTGCCGTGGATGACTGAGTCATCGGGGTGGTGGTGAGGCCGGCCATGACACCGCGGGACATCTGCATGGCCCTATTGTCCGACTTTTGGTTCATTTACGCTGGTGAATGTCGAATCGTACTCATTCGTGCGATCTTGAGGGGCTCTGGGCGGCTGCGGCGCTGAGGTCGGGAGTCGACGTCGGCCAGCTGGCGGCGTCGGACCCCGATACCGCAGATCAGTGACTGATTGTGAGTGGGTTGCCGCTACAGCGCTCACAGTGCAACAGTTACGGCATGCCCCACCCGCATGAGGCGCTCCCCGCCCGTCCTGCCTACGACAGTGCTACTGCCGCCCTGCTTGAACGCATCGAGTCGCTCGGCGTCTTCGGGACCATGACGGTGCAGATAATCCCGAGCTGGCGCGCACCGGCTGATGAGGTCCGGGCGGGTTTCCTGCTCAGGCACCCCGACATCGACCTGGAGGACGTTGACGTCCTTCGTCAGGACGGGACGACGCTCCCCGCCGCGGTTGCACGGAGCGCCCAGGGCGCCTGCGCGGGCCGCCCCGGTCCTCTGTTCCTCTCCCTGCACGGGGGAGGGCTGGTGATGGGGTGCCGTTTCAACGGCCTGTCGACCGTTGTCCCGTGGCTGCGGAGGTACGGGGGCGTCATCGTCAGTCCTGAGTACCGTCTGGCCCCGGAGCATCCAGCACCCGCCGGTGTCGAGGACTGCTACACCACGCTGTGCTGGGCGGTCGAGCACGCCGAGGAGCTCGGTGCCGATCCAGGGCGCGTCATCGTCATCGGGCAGAGCGCCGGGGGAGGGCTGAGCGTCGGCACGCTGCTCATGGCGCGAGACAGACGGGGCCCGGCCGTTCTCGGCGGGCTGCTGGACTACCCCATGCTGGATGACCGCACCGGCATGCCGCACTGGCAGGGCTCGGTCTCGGCGCGTCAGTACCCGCACGACGGCACCTGGCCGACGGCGTACAACAACGTCGCCTGGGATGCTGCGCTGGGGGAGCGGCGCGGCACGGATCTGGTCACCCCCTACGAGGCCCCCGCCCGCGCCACGTGGCTGGGCGGGCTGCCGCCGCTGTTCATCTCGGTGGCCTCCGCCGAGGTCTTCCGGGACGAGGATGTCGCCTTCACCTCCAGGGTGTGGCGCGATGGCGGTGATGCCGAGCTGCACGTCTACCCCGGGGGCACGCACGCCATGGAGTTCGTCAATGCGCGGTGGCTCGCACAGGGACTCACTGCGGCGCGCGACCTGTGGATGGAGAGGCTGCTTCGTCCGGAGGACCCGCGCCTCAATGTCGTGGCCGTGGCCCAGGCCGGCACCTATCCGGCCCTGACGGAGGAGTTCTCTACGGGTTGTG
>NZ_JASPFC010000093.1:0-1409 GCF_031296635.1 Actinomyces acetigenes | reverse complement strand
TCGCCCTGCGAGCGCGGTGTCACGAACGGCGACTTTTCAGACACACACCTGGCCGACGACCATCACACTCGGCCACGTATACGCAGGCCAGAGCCACACAGACACGGGCACGCCAACCGATGGACGGCCTAAAAGTCGCCAAACGTGACACCCAGAGGCTTATTCACAGCATCCGCCAAAGGTGCTCTGACCTGCGCAGATGCTGGAGTCGGCTAGCCCTGTGAATAAGCCTCCCGGACCCCACAACACACCGCTTCGGTGTCCACTGAGCCCGCAGCGCCTAAGTCCCAGCCCCCAGCACAAACGGTCACACCTCAGACCACCAGGCCCGCCCCACGAGCGGTGTCACGAACGGCGACTTTTCAGACGCACCCCTGACCGACGACCATCGCACCCGGCCACGAATACGCAGGCCAGAGCCGTACAGGCACGGGCACGCCAACCGATGGACATCCTAAAAGTCGCCAAACGTGACACCCAGGCCCCACAACCCACCGCCGAAACTCCACTCAGCCCACAACGGCTAGTTTCAGACCTTGGCGCACACGGCCGGAGGGATAGGCCGCCAGCTCGCTTGGGGACTGGTGTCACAACCCACCGCCGAAGCCCGACGGACGCCTCCAGCCACCGGTGGTGCACACTGTGCCCCATGGCAGACGGGATCGCACGCGACCTCACCGGGCTCCTGGAGTCCATCGGCGGGCGCGACGGCCGGCTCGTCCACCTCCAACGCACCCCGCCCCGCCCTGGACGCCACGCCGACTGGCCCGACTGGGCGGACCCCGACCTCGTGGCCGCCTACCACCGCCTGGGCGTCGAGCGCCCTTGGACGCACCAGGTGGCCGCCGCGCACTCCGCCCACGCCGGCCACCACACGGTCCTGGCCACCGGCACCGGCTCGGGCAAGTCCCTGGCAGCCTGGCTGCCGGCGCTCTCCGACGTCCTGGCCGCCCAGGCCCCCGGCGCCGACACGCGCATCTCCGCCCACACCCGGCGCCCCACCACCCTGTACCTCTCCCCCACCAAGGCGCTCGCCGCCGACCAGGCCGCCGCCCTGACCCAGCTCATCGGCGAGCTCGAGGCCGTCCAGCGCGAGGCCGGCACGCCCGCGGGCTCCCTGCGCACGGTGCGCGCCGGCACCTGCGACGGGGATACACCTTTGCCCGAGCGCGACTGGGTACGCGCCCACGCAGACGTCGCCCTGACCAACCCCGACTTCCTTCACTTCTCGCTGCTGCCGGGCCACGAGCGCTGGACCCGCCTCCTGCGGGGCCTGCGCTATATCGTCATCGACGAGTGCCACGCTTACCGCGGGATCCTGGGCGCGCACGTTGCCCTCGTGCTGCGCCGCCTCCTGCGGCTCGTGGCGCGCCTGCGCCCGCGCGGCCCGCAGCCGGTGGTCCTGTGCG
>NZ_JASPFC010000092.1:0-1420 GCF_031296635.1 Actinomyces acetigenes | reverse complement strand
GGGCCGCCACTGACCCCGCAGGTGCTGTCTGACCGCCTGGCCCAGGTGCCCGGTGGTCCTGACGGGCTGGAGAACCTGACCCGCGACGAGCTGAGGCAGGCCCTGACCCAACCACCAGGACAGACCCCAGACCACCCCGACACACCCACCCCAGACAGCCTAGGGGCACACACCCCAGACAACCTGGGTACACCCACCCCGGACGGGCTGGATCATGCGGCTGGGCTCGGTGATGAGCCCCTACCCGGCGACAGTGCCCCGGACATGGCCAGCCCAGACGGGCTGGATGCGGCCGGGCTGGACAGAGGTGCCCCGGACATCGGCGCGCCCGACCGGGGTGCGCCGGAGGCGCCGGTTTCGGCTCCGCAGGCGCCGGCTCCGGTGGAGCCGGTTGCCCGGCCCACGGATTCTTTGCCCTCCATGTCGGCTCCTACCCCCGACCTCAACGCCCCAGACAGGGCAGCCCCTGACAGGAGCGCTCCTGAGCAGACCAGACCAGACAAGGCCACCCCAGATGGGGACGCACCGGGTGCGCCTGGTCGGACTGCTCCGGACGCGGGTGCCCCCGATGGGGGCGCACCAGAGCGAAGCGCGCCCGATGAGGGTGTGCCTGGTACGCCTGGTCGGGGTGCTCCTGATGGGGGCACGCCGGGTGAGCCTGCCCAGGCGCAGGCGCCTGGGGTCGGGCGGCCCGCGCCGCCTTCTGTGCCGCCGGTGTCTGCGGAGCCGCCGGTGGTGCCGGCCCGCTCTCAGCGGGTTGCCTCGCCCACGGTCCCCAAGCAGCCAGCCCAACCGGTTCAGCAGAACCAGCCGGGCAGGCCGGGTCAGCCGGTTCAGTCGAGCCGGTCTGGTCGGCAGGGTCGGCCAGGCCAGCCGGGCCATTCGGGCCAGTCTGGTCGGTCGGCCCAGCCGGGGCAGTCTGTTCAGTCTGGCGGGTCGGGTTTGTCGGGTCGGGGTGCTGCTGGGGCGGGTGCCTCGGGGGCTAATGCCTGGCTTGAGGCGTCCTCGCGTCTGCAGGCCAGCCAGAGGACAGGAACACCTTCCGCCCCGGCCCGTTCAGGGCCCCAGGCCGGGCCCCTCACTCCAGCTGCGCCGGCACAACCGGCGCCTCAGCGCAGCACCACCGGTCGCACCGCTAGGGACACCCCAAGTCGCAGTACTGGGGACGCGCCTAGTCGTAGTGCTGGTGGGCGCTCCGCGGGGGACGCGCCTAGTCGTCGTGCTGGTGGGCGCACTGCTGGGGATGCTCCCCGTCGTAGTGCTGGTGGGCGCACTGCTGGGGATGCTCCCCGTCGTAGTGCTGGTGGGCGTGGCACCGACACCACGTCCAGGACAGCGTCGAGGTCGACGTCCCGTTCGGGGTCCCGTTCTACGTCCCGTTCGGCCGGTGTCAGCGCCTCCCGTGGACGCGCGGCGGCCC
>NZ_JASPFC010000091.1:0-1437 GCF_031296635.1 Actinomyces acetigenes | reverse complement strand
GGGCCCCCACTGACCCCGCAGGTGCTGTCTGACCGCATGGCCCAGGTGCCCGGTGGTCCTGACGGGCTGGAGGACCTGACCCGTGATGAGCTGCGGCAGGCCCTGACCCAACCAGCACAGACCCCAGAAGCACCCGCCCCAGACAGACTGGGTACAGGTACCCCAGACGGAGTGGACACGGGTGCCCCAGACGCACCAACCCCAGACGGGCTGGATGCGCCTGGGCTCGGTGATGAGTCCCTACCCGGCGACGGTGCCCCGGAAGCGGGCTCCCCGGAGACGGGAGCCCCCGGGCTGGATGCGGCCGGGCTGGACGGGGGTGCCCCGGACACCGGCGCGCCCGACCGGGGAGCGCCGGGGGCGCCGGTTTCGGCTCCGCAGGCGCCGGCTCCGGCGGAGCAGGTTGCCCGGCCTACGGACACCTCGCCCTCCATGTCGGCTCCTACCCCCGACCTCAACGCCCCAGACAGGAGCGCTCCCGAGCAGAACGCCCCAGACAGGGCAGCCCCTGACAGGAGCGCTCCCGAGCAGACCAGACCAGACAAGGGCACACCCGATGCGGGCTCACCAGGTTCGCCTGGTCGGGGTGGCCCGAACGCGGGTGCACCCGATGGGGACGCACCGAGTGCGCCTGGTCGGGGTGGCCCGAACACGGGTGCACCCGATGGGGACGCACCGAGTGCGCCTGGTTGGGGTGCCCCGAACGCGGGTGCACCTGATGGGGGCGCACCGGGTTCGCCTACCCAGGCGCAGGTGCCTGGGGTCGGGCGTTCCGCGCCGCCTTCTGTGCCGCCGGTGGCGCCGGCCCGCTCACAGCGGGCTGCCTCGCCCACGGCCCCCAAGCAACCAGCCCAACCGATCCAGCAGAACCAGCCGGGCAGGCCGGGTCAGCCGAGCCGGTCTGGCCGGCAGGGCCGGCTAGCCCAGCCGGGACGGCAGAGCCAGCCGGTTCAGTCGAGCCGGTCTGGTCGGCAGGGTCGGCTAGCCCAGCCGGGCCATTCGGGCCAGTCTGGTCGGTCGGCCCAGCCGGGGCAGCCTGTTCAGGCTGGCGGGTCGGGTTTGTCGGGTCGGGGTGCTGCTGGGGTGGGTGCCTCGGGGGCTAACGCCTGGCTTGAGGCGTCCTCGCGTCTGCAGGCCAGCCAGAGGACAGGAACACCTCCTGCCCCGGCCCGTTCAGGGCCCCAGGCCGGGCCCCTCACTCCAGCTGCGCCGGCACAGCCGGCGCCTCAGCGCAGCACCACCGGTCGCACCGCTAGGGACACCCCAAGTCGCAGTACTGGGGACGCGCCTAGTCGTAGTGCTGGTGGGCGCGGTACCGACACCACGCCCAGGACAACGCCGAGGTCCACGTCCCGTTCGGGGTCCCGGTCTACGTCCCGTTCGGCGTCTCGCTCGGCCGGTATCAGCGCCTCTCGCGCACGCGCGGCGGCCCAGGAT
>NZ_JASPFC010000090.1:0-1440 GCF_031296635.1 Actinomyces acetigenes | reverse complement strand
CACAGCCCCTCGCCCCATCTGACGCTCTGCAAGCACTGCCCAGATCAATAGATCTCCATCTGAGAGCACGCAGTCCCACATCTCACATGCACCCCAACGGTCGACGGCGGCTGCCCTTGCTTCATGGAACAAGCTCAGCCGATCCTCGGGGAAGCCGTTGCCCCAGCAACGAGGCCTCACGCAGCCCGGCCTCCAGACGCATCCCCTTCCATTCCAGCTCCTGCCGGGGCCGCAGGCGCGCGACCTCCGCAGGCTGGAACCTCGTCAGAATCTTGGCGCCGAGCCGATCTGGACGCATCATGTCCCCGTAGGACACGCGCAGCACCGTCCACCCCTGCGACTCAATCCCGTCCTGGCGCCGTTTCTCCTTCCACAGGTCCTCAGCCCCCTGGTACTTCTTCCTGCCGTCAGCCTCCAGGACGAGCCTCCTGTCCGGCCAGCACATATCCACCCACCAACGCCCCTCGGAAGTATCGACGGGGTACTGCACCTGCGGAATCGGCAGCCCCAGAACCAGGACCAGCCACCGCAACGCGCTCTCAAGCGCCGACTCGGAGAACGGCGTCGCCAGGCCCAGCACCGCCCGAGCCTGAGTCACCCCGCGACGTCTTGGCTCACGATTGAGCGTGCGCGCCCACTCCCGCCTCACTCGATCAATCGCCGCCGAGCACAGCTCGGGCCGCTCCCGATCCGGCTGACAACAGCGACGCAGCACGGAGTCGGCGATGGCGAGCGCGTTGTGCGCCGGTTCGTCGAAGGCGCAGTCGTAGGCCGTGCGCACCGCCGTGGTCGTCACCGTCTCTCCCACGGACTCGACCTCATCCGGCATCAGCCCAAGACGGCGTCGCCACAGACCAACGTTCCGACAGCCGGAGAAGTCCGAGGGGCCCTCAGAGATCAGCGCGGGCGTACCGCGGGCCGGGACCCAGACACGGGGCAGAACGGTATGGACCTGGTTCGGGGCGCTGGACACCGCGAGGTAGACGTCGGGCTCCTGGGAGAACATGTCGAGCTCAAGCGCCAGAGCCGCTGATGTGTGCGACAGAAAGGCCGCGGACAGCTGGGTACGCTGGGCAACCACGGCACGCGCCAACGACAGGGTGTAACGATGCTGCCAGCGCTCAGCATCGCGATCCGGCAGCCAGTAGTAACCACGCGCCAGACGGATCCACGAACGCGAGGGAAGACAGCCGCGGCGGGAGCGGCGCGATGTGTGCAGAAGACGCGGACGCAAATCGGAGACAGTGCTGGGGGCAGATGGTCGCGGAGTCATGTCTCAAGGTTGCGCACTGCGACGGCGCGGTTCAGCCGCTGCGATCAGCCCTGTGGATTGAGGTCGCATTCGCGCACCTGTGGTTCCGCACCCGACCTGGAAATCCGCACTCCACGAGGGTCGGGAGCCGCCTGCCCTGAAGACGACGTCGGAACCAGCCCGGCCAC
>NZ_JASPFC010000089.1:0-1527 GCF_031296635.1 Actinomyces acetigenes | reverse complement strand
TCCGGCAGCTCCCGCCGCTGGCCCGGGCGTCGCCCCGTCGGCTCCGCCTCCGTCCTGCTGCCGCTCTTGCGCCGCCCGCTCGGACTCAATTGAATCATTGTGTGAACTGTCGGTGACGAAATCGCCGTTATCGGACGAAGAATGCTGACGCCGCGTGCTTTCCCTGTGATAAGGGAACTGAATGCGAGACATATCCGGCTGCCTCCTGTAAGCAGTGGTCAGAGGGGGTTATTGCGCGTAATGATGCGGCGTTCCAGGCGTCCGTCAGGTGCTGACGGAGTGTCAGAAATATGGTGATGACGCATTGTCATGATGTCGGGTGTGTGTCGCCACGCCGCTATTGTGCCCGCACCCCGCGGTGATGTTTCAATAGCGCACGTTGTGACTACTCATCTTCTCTCCGCAGACCATCGACTGCCGGGCCTCGACGTCGTTGCCCGGCTCGGCGCGGTCGCCCCGGGGCTGGGGCCGGACCTCCTGGAGGCGGTGCCCGCGCTGCGCGGGGTCCTGGTCCTGTCCACCTGCAACCGCCTGGCCCTCCTCATCGACGCCGACTCCTGGGCCGACACCGGCTGCCCGGCGGCCCTGCACCCGGACCTCCCCCCGGCGGACGCGAGCCAGCCCGCGGCGGCGTCGGACCTGGCCGAGACCATCACCGCCTTCCTCGCCGAGCGCGCCGGGCTCCCCCCGAGCGGCCTCCGGCTGACCCACCTGGTCGGGGCGGCCGCCCGCCGGGAGATGCTCGCCATCGCCGCGGGCCTGAGCTCGATGGTGGTCGGTGAGGCCCAGATCGTCGGTCAGGTCCGCCGCGCCGCCGAGACTGCCTCCGCCGAGGGCACGCTCAGCCCCGAGCTCGTGCGGGTCGTTGAGCGCGCCTCGGCCACCGCCCGCCGGGTGGCCCACGAGACCGAGCTGTCCGGTCAGGGGCGCAGCGTCGTCGCCGTCGGCGTGGATCAGGCCGCCGGCCACCTGCCGCCGCTGGAGGACTGCCGCGCCCTCATCGTCGGCACCGGCTCCTACGCCGGCGCCACCGTCGCCGACCTGCGCGCCAGGGGCCTGAGCGAGATCGCCGTCTACTCCGCCTCCGACCGCGCCGAGGCCTTCGCCGCCGGCCACGGCCTGCGCGCCGTGCCCACCGGTGCCTTGAGCCAGGCCATGAGCCGCGCCGACCTCGTGGTCACCTGCCGCGGTACGGGCGGGCCGATCCTCACCGTCGACGTCGTCGCCCCCGTCGCCGCCGAGCGCGCCGGCTCGGACGGGGGAGCCGGCCGCCCACTGGTCATCCTGGACCTGGCCCTGACCCGCGATGTCGATGAGGCCGTCGGCGCCCTGTCCGGCGTCGTCCACCTCGACCTGGCCCGCGTGCGCGACGCCGTGCCCGACGCCGAGGCCCAGCAGGTGATCGCCGCCCGCGCCATCGTCGAGGCCGAGGCCGCCGACTTCGAGCGGACCCTGGCCGGCCGGGCCATGGACCCCCTCATCACTGCCCTGCGCGCCCAGGTGGGTCGCGTCGTCGCCGAGGAGGCT
>NZ_JASPFC010000088.1:0-1577 GCF_031296635.1 Actinomyces acetigenes | reverse complement strand
TCGTGGATCACGGATCCTGTTGAGTGGGCGCCGGTGGTGGACGCCTGGCTGGAGGGTATCGAGCTGCCGTTCCCGCCCCAGCGCTGGCACTGCCTGACACGCACCGCCCTGGGGCGGATGCTTCTGTGGGGGGAGATCTCCGGGCCGGCCGTGGACATCGACGTCATCAACGGTGAGATTTCCCCGAACGCCTCCGCTGCTGAGGATATGACTGATCCGGTTGTCAGGGAGCGCAGCGGCTGCATTGAGTTCACTGACCCGCTTGTGGATCTTGATGAGGATGAGGTGTCGGGTCGGCCTTTGGCTGTGGAGGGGATTGAGCGTCTGGGGGTGCCGGGGGCTGATGAGGTGCTGGGGTTTGTGCCGCCGTTGAGCTTTGGTGGCCGGATCAGCGCCGATCGGTTGAGTGTGCAGAAGGCTGTGCCCTACCTGGTGGGGCTGGCGCAGTCCACACCCAGGTACCTGGGGGCTGATCTCATGGCTGCCTGGGGTGGGGCGGCCACCCAGTTCCTCATCGACCAAGAAACCACACCCAACAGCACAGACGCCCCCGATGGCCAGGGTGGCCCTGGTGTCTCAGGCGCAAGCACCCCCGACACCGCCGGCGACCCCGACGACCTTGGAAGCCCTGGTGGCCAGGTTGGTTCCACCGGGCTTGGTGGCCAGGGTGGTTCTGTTGGTTTTGTGAGGGATGAGGATCTTGAGTGGGGTCCGGAGTGGATCGAGCAGCAGATCCAGGAGGAGTTACTCGACTATCATGACATGCCTCCTTTGGGTGTGGGTCGGGTGGTGCCGGAGGAGTACTTTGAGCGGTTTGGGGGTGTGTTTCCTGAGTCGGTTCTGTATATCTGGAGACGTTTCGGGTTTGACGGCTTTGGTTATGGGCGCTCGTGGATCACGGATCCTGTTGAGTGGGCGCCGGTGGCGGACGCCTGGCTGGAGGGTATCGAGCTGCCGTTCCCGCCCCAGCGCTGGCATTGCGTGGCACGCACGGCCCTGGGGCGGATGCTTCTGTGGGGGGAGATCTCCGGCCCCGCACTGCACGTTGACGTCATCTCCGGGGAGATCTGCCCGGACTCGTTGGCTTTTAGGGACATGGCTGACCCGGTTCTCAGGGAGCGCATGGGCTGTAGTGTTTTCACCCGTCCGCTTATGGATTATGGTAGGGATGAGGTGACGGGTTGGCCTTTGGCTGTGGAGGGGATTGTTCGTCTGGGGGTGCCTGGTGCTGACGAGGTGCTCGGGTTCGTTCCGCCGTTGAACTCTGGTGACCAGGTCAGCGCTGATCGGTTGAGTGTGCAGAAGGCTGTGCCCTTCCTGGTAGGCCTGGCGCAGTCCACCCCCAGGTACCTGGGGGCCGATCTCATCACTTTCTGGGCTGGGACGGCCACCCAGTTCCTCATCGACCAAGAAACCACACCCAACAGCACAGACGCCTCTGGCGACCTCGGTGGCCAGGATGGTCCCAATGGGCTTGGTGGCCAGGGTGGTTCTGTTGGTTTTGTGAGGGATGAGGATCTTGAGTGGGGTCCGGAGTGGATTGAGCAGCAGATCCAGGAGGATCTGCTTGACTATCA
>NZ_JASPFC010000087.1:0-1686 GCF_031296635.1 Actinomyces acetigenes | reverse complement strand
CGTAACACATGGTTACATTGGCGGTCTTCCCATCCGTATCTACCTCCACATTGCTCACACCGATTGAAATTGGGGGCTTGTCGTAAAACGTCATATTATTGTAGTTATTTTGAATATTGTTTCTGGTTTTACCGGTTGAACGATTAAGAGCCTCGTCCAGGCCTTCGCCGGTTGACCAGACACGCCAGGTGGCCTTGTCGTAAGCGATATAGTCCTGGAGGACCTTGGTCTGGGTGGCATCCAGGTCTTTGGGGATGGAGACCACCGTGTACCCCAGGGTAGGGTCGGACAAGGACTCAGCAGTCACCGCACCAGCACTGGCAGCACCACTCGCACCAGCCGACGCCCCACCCGAGGCAGACGCAGACACCGACGAACCACCACCAGCACCCGCCGTGCTGACCGGCGGGACCGTCCCACCACCCTTAGGGCTGCCCGACGAACACCCCACCAGAGCCAACGAACCGACCAGCACACCCGCACCCAGTTCACTGACGACACGACCACGACCAGACAGGCGAACAAGGGAACGAGCCACGAGGAAGCACCTCCACAATCAGGCCGAGCACAACCCCTCGGCACAGCAGGAATCCACCCGACCCTACCGGCCGGTCACAACAAAGTCACGGCCCCGACCAAGGCCACACGCCGCCTCCAGCCAGCGGCGCACGTCGACCAGCAGCGCGCAGCCCTAAGCAGCCCGACCCCCAGCCCAACATCTTTGAATACCGATGACGTCACCGATAGCCGACACCCCAGCTGTGCCTACTGCCAGGGACAAATAGTCCGCCGTAGTACTCAGTAGTACTCAAGGGGGATCAGTGCTTGCCGGCACCACGCATGACACCACCCCAGTTCTGTACTACAATAATGGTGTGGCCATCTACTACACAGACAGCGCCAGCAAGCACAACGTCCCACACGAAGACATCGAGTACGCCCTCTTCCACCCCATCAACAAGCAACGAGTCGACGGACGCCCCCGCGACGTCACCTTCATGTTCGTCGGACGACCCCACGAGCTGTCCCGCACGTTCCTCGAGGTCGGCGCCGCCATGCGCCCCGACGGACGCCTCGAGGTCTTCCACGCCATGGAGCTCACCGACAAATGGAGATGGCTCCTGTACGCACCCGGACACACCCCCTGGGAGGAGTAACAAGCATGACCCACACAACCACCCGCACCACCGAGACCACAACCAACGAAGAGCTCGACACCCTCGCCACCACCGGCGACCTGCGCCCCATCGGAGCCCCTGACGGCGGAGGAGACCTCCCCGACGAAGCCGCCCTGCGCGCAGTCTTCACCGGCGGCCGCCCCAATCTCGGGCACACCCACGCCACCGGACGCGGAGCCTCCACCCGCCGACAGGTCCGCCTGCCCGAGCACACCAACACCGCCCTCGACACCTACGCCAAGACCCACGGACTGACCCCAAGCGCAGTCATCCGCGACGCCCTCAACGCCTACCTCACCAACCACCAGAGCACCCCCACCACCTAACGACAGTCGCACGCCAAGCCCATCGAGGTCAACGGACCCTGCCGACGTCCTCACAGAGCCCCTCGCCGAGCGCTACCCCCACCTTCCATAGATCAGCCGCCTACAGGAGGACACGACGTCGGTGACGCGTGCTGGGACGACACTCGCACCAGCCGGAGACCAGGCGTCACGGTCAAGTCGGT
>NZ_JASPFC010000086.1:0-1732 GCF_031296635.1 Actinomyces acetigenes | reverse complement strand
CGCGGCTTGGCCGTGCTCCGGCTCGACGACGGCGGCCGCCCTCCCGTGCCGCTGCGAGCGGCTGCACCGGCGGGCTCGGCGTCGGTGGGCTCATGGCCCGGGCCGTCGTCGTCGAAGAGCAGTGGGCCCATGAGCGGATCGCCCAGGACGGAGCCGAAGGGCTCGTCGCCCAGGCCGATGTCGGAGGGCTCCCAGCCCGTGGGTGCCAGCGACACGGCATCATCCGCGTCGTTGACGCCGCCAGAGCCGCCCGTCCGGGCCGCCCCGACCTCGGGTCCGCTACGCCCGCCGTGCCCGCCGCCACCGGAGCCGGCGGAGGCGCCCCCCATGCGGCTCACCCAGGCGCGCAGCTCCGGGGAGCAGCCCGGGTTGTCCGCGATGATGCCGCGCAGGTCGGGTCGGTTGCCGGCCAGCACCATGAGTCGTCCGGCGCCCGCCCTGGGGTCCCGGGCGAGCTGGAGGTCGGGGTCATCAGTTGTCCGGGGCACCGCGTCGGGGTCGGCGGGTCCGGGGGCGGCATGGGCAACGGCGTCATGGCACGAGCATCCCACGTCCCCCTCCGCCATGTCCCGGATCTGCGCCCATCCGGCCGGCCGCCGGCAACCGAATACCCCTAGGGGGTATTTGACACCCCTACCCCCTAGGGGTATGGTTGATCTCGACCGAGACAACGGAGGAGAGATGGCCGGCTATACCGGATCCAAGGAGGACTACCTCAAGCGCCTGCGCCGTATCGAGGGGCAGGTGCGGGGCATCTCCCGCATGGTTGAGGAGGACATCTACTGCATTGACGTCCTCACCCAGATCTCCGCCGCCACCAAGGCCCTTCAGGCCGTCAGTCTCGGTCTGCTGGAAGACCATATGAGCCACTGTGTCCTGCACGCCGCCCAGGCCGGCAACGAGGAGGGCGCCGCGAAGATCCGCGAGGCCTCCGACGCCATCGCCCGGCTCGTACGGTCCTGAGCACCACGGTCCGCTTCGCGCCGGGCCGTCTGGTTCCCGTTCCGATCCACCTGTTTTCCGCACACGCTTCCCAAGGAGTGAAAGATGACTGAGTTCACCGCCGACGGCATCGACCGCACCACCACCCTCAAGGTCTCCGGACTCACCTGCGGCCACTGCGTCGCCCACGTCACCGAGGAGCTCGAGGCGCTCAAGGGCGTCAAGGACGTCTCTGTCCTGCTCAACAAGGGCGGGCAATCCACCGTCACCGTGCTCTCCGACATCCGCCTCGACGACGCGGCCCTGGCCGAGGCCATCGACGAGGCCGGGGACTACGCCCTCGACGCCGTCGAGCGCGACGACCGCGAGCACTGAACCCGGACATTCCCCCGTCGGCACCCGAGGCCCGGGTGCCGACGGGCGGCGGACGGCACCGGACGACAACGGACACAGAAGGCTCCCATGAGTACGACCAGTCAGGAACCCGGCGGGCAGCCGCGCACCGTCAACCTCTCCATCGGGGGCATGACCTGCGCCAGCTGCGTGGCCCGAGTGGAGAAGAAGCTGAACAAGCTCGACGGCGTGAGCGCCTCAGTCAACCTCGCCACCGAGTCGGCCCGCATCACCGCCCCGAGCGCGGTGAGCGTCGACGACCTCCTGGCCGCGGTCGCCCGCGCCGGCTACACCGGCGCCCTGCTGGACGCCGCCTCACCGGATGAACCGGCAGCCTCGGAGGCGTCACCGGCCGGCGAGCCCGCGTCGACGACGTCGGCAGCGCCGGCGTCGGGAC
>NZ_JASPFC010000085.1:0-1734 GCF_031296635.1 Actinomyces acetigenes | reverse complement strand
TCCCCCTGCTCATGCTGGTCGCATCCTTCGGGGTCATCAGCATCTTCTTCGAGAGCTTCTACCAGGCCTTGAAGAACAGCGGCGTTCTCATGGCCTCCACGGCGATGGGGGCGGTGGTCAACGTGATCCTCGGGGTGGCTCTCGTACCGTTCATGGGGTCGTGGGGCGCCGGCCTGGCCGGAGCGGTGGCCTACGCCCTCATCCTGGTGGTGCGGGCATACGATCTCGGGCGCCGCATCGACCTGCCCATAGACCGCCCGCGCCTCACCTACCAGCTCGCACTGCTCATCGGTATCACCGCGTGCATGTCCTTCGACAGTGGCTCATGGCTGACTGCCGTGGCCTGGGTCTGCCTGGGGCTGCTGGCAACCAGCGACATGACGGTTCTCACCAGCGGCGCTCGAGCCGTGACGGAGTCCCTGGGGCACAGGAACGGGGGAGTACTGCGCCGGCTCTGACATGGAGTCCCGGCGCAGGATGTGAGCAGCGGAACGATCTTGTGTGCCAAGAGACGATTTAGTGCTCTGCTTGTGAAATTGCTTTTGTATCCACCAGTGTGTTTTGTCTTAACTGTACAGCGTAGCGACCCCTGTTGCCTTTCCGTGACGTCTCTGCGAAGGTGAATCCGTGAATACAGCGTATCCTTGTCGAGCCGATCTGGATGGTCGAGCTGAGGTGTCTTGCTGATGCAGTAAGGGAAGATTATGAAGCGTGTTCTTCTTTTGGATACATCTGTTGGTTCTCTCAATATGGGGGATGAGATCATTGGGCGATCCATTGAGATGAACTGGCGCGAGCTGTTCTCCTCGAACTATGTCATGCGCCTGGCCACCCACACCCCGATGTACACTCCTGCGCAGTATCTTCTGTCCAGGCGCAAGCTCAGTATCTTCAAAGGCGCTGACATCAAGCTTCTGTGCGGCACCAACGCTCTGTACACGAATATGCTGCGGCCTCTGCCGACGTGGAACATCAACTACCTCAACTGCGGAATGGCCGCAGGCACGGTGTGTTTGGGCGTGGGTGCGGGGGCCAACTCCTCGTCGGTCAACTTCTACACGCGGGCCCTCTACCGCAAGGTGCTGTCCCACGACGTCGTGCACTCAGTGCGTGACGAGCGCACCAAGCATCTCCTAGAGCGGGTGGGGCTGTGGGCCTGGAACACCGGCTGCCCCACCCTGTGGGGACTGACCCCCGAGCACTGCGAGACCATTGCCCACACCAAGGGCGATGAGGTGGTCTTCACGCTCACCTCCTACCACCCGAACCCGCGCAAGGACCGGGCAATGGTCGACGTGCTGCGCAGGAGCTACTCTCGACTGTACTTCTGGCCCCAGACCATCGACGACCTGGGCTACCTGCAGTCCCTGGGGGCGGCCGACGGCGTCGAGATCGTCACACCGAGCCTGGCGGGTTTCCGGGAGGTGCTCGACCGGGGCGTCGACTACGTGGGGAACCGTCTGCACGGGGGCATCTTCGCCCTGCAACGCAAGCAGCGCGCCATCATCGTGGCCATCGACTACCGCGCGCGGGAGATGGCGAAGGACTACTCCCTGCCGCTGGTGGAGCGCGACTCCATCGAGACCGATCTGGCCGACCTGGTCGAGTCCTCCTGGCCAACCAGGATCCACGGCCTGGACGTCGACCTCATCGAGAAGTGGAAGGCCCAGTTCGATGTCGACAAGTCATAAGGGGCGCATGAGGCTCCTGCTGGGTAACACTCTGGTCTTCGCC
>NZ_JASPFC010000084.1:0-1753 GCF_031296635.1 Actinomyces acetigenes | reverse complement strand
AAGCCCTGGAAGCCCTAGTGGCCAGGGTGGGTCTGCTGGTTCTGGTGGTTTTGGGGGTGGGTTGTGAGCGGCGGGGGTTCGCGTCGGCCTGGTCCCGAGCGGGTTTGGGGCGGTTATCTCGTCAGTAGCCTGGTGGCTCCTGCTCCTCCGGGGTGGATCCCTGGCTGGAGGTCGCCCAGCTGCTGGTCCCTGGTGGCCTGAGGGGCCTGCCTGGTGGTGGCCTGGGTGGCTTCGGCTCGATGGGGGCGGGGATTTTGCTTGTGGGTTTGTGGGGTGTGGGGGTGTGGTGGGTGTTACTGTGCGGGTTATGGGTTTTGCTAGAGCTGAGAATCTTGAGTGGGGTCCGGAGTGGATCGAGCGGACGATCCAGGAGGACATGATTGAGTCGGTTGACCCGTTGCCTCCTTTGGGTGTGGGTCGGGTGGTGCCGGAGGAGTACTTTGAGCGGTTTGGGGGTGTGTTTCCTGAGTCGGTTCTGTATATCTGGAGGCGTTTCGGGTTTGACGGCTTTGGGCAGGGGAGATCGTGGATCACGGATCCTGTTGAGTGGGCGCCGGTGGTGGACGCCTGGCTGGAGGGGGTCGACCTGCCCTTCCCGCCCCAGCGCTGGCACTGCCTGACACGCACCGCCCTGGGGCGGATGCTTCTGTGGGGGGAGATCTCCGGGCCAGCCGTGGACATCGACGTCATCGCCGGGGAGATCTCCCCGAACGCCTCCGCTGCGGAGAACATGACTGATCCGGTTGTCAGGGAGCGCAGCGGCTGCACTGTTTTCACCATGCCGCGTGGCGACCTGTATGACGATGAGGTGACGGGTCGGCCGTTGGCTGTGGAGGGGATTGAGCGTCTGGGGGTGCCGGGGGCTGATGAGGTGCTGGGGTTCGTGCCGCCGTTGAGCTTTGGTGGTCAGGTGAGTGCGGATCGGTTGAGTGTGCAGAAGGCTGTGCCCTACCTGGTGGGCCTGGCGCAGTCCACACCCAGATACCTGGGGGTCGATCTCATGGCTGCCTGGGGCGGGGCCGCCACCCAGTTCCTCATCGACCAAGGAGCCATACCCAACAGCACAAGCACCCCCGATGGCCAGGGTGGCCCTGGTGTCTCAGGCGCAAGCACCCCCGACACCCCCAGTGGCCCTAGTGGTCCTGGAAGCCCTGGAAGCCCTAGTGGCCAGGGTGGGTCTGCTGGTTCTGGTGGTTTTGGGGGCGGGTTGTGAGCGGCGGGGGTTCGCGTCGGCCTGGTCCCGGGCAGGGTTCTGGCCGGGGTGCTGGTGTGTCTGGTGGTGGTCTGGTGGCTGGGGACATGTTTACCCCGGGGTCTGCTGGGGGCCGGTCGGTGCTGGTGTGGGAGGGGCCTGCTGCCTTGAAGGCGGCTGGTGCCCGGGTGGGGGCTGATCGGTGGTGTGACAAGGTGGGCCCGGTGGTGGTGTCGTATCACACGGGTAAGTCCTCGAGTGGGTTGCCGGGGGAGATGACGCGTCAGCTCGATGGGCAGTTCACGGCTCTGAGCCTGATGAGCGCCAAGGAGATCCTGGCTGGTATGGCTACCTTCGACGAGCGCAAGCGCTCCCCAGCCAGCCACACCAGAATCCGCAAGGACTTCCAGGAGAAGCTCGCCAGCAATCTGAAAGATCGTCACGGGTTTGCTAAGGATGTGGCGGGGTTGTGGGCTTCTCGGGCGATGCGGGAGCTGGCGGTGCTGCACAATCCTGATCAGCTGTTGTCTGGTCCGCAGGGGCCTTCCTTGGTGGGGGGTG
>NZ_JASPFC010000083.1:0-1890 GCF_031296635.1 Actinomyces acetigenes | reverse complement strand
CGGCTGGTCGGTGTCGAAGTCGCCGTCGCGCAGGCGCTCGCACAGCCGCTCCACGGCGCGGGCCCCGCCGGCGCTGATCGAGCCATTGTCCCGACTGGGCTGCAGGTAGGGCAGGATCCGGTCCTCGGCGTAGAACTCGCCCCAGCGGCGCGGCTCGCCCTCCTCGGGGGCGTGCGGCCGCAACCGGATGTCCGAGCGGCCCATCTGCGCCCGGCCGTCCCAGCCGGGAGGCGCCGCCCCGAAGGCCGGGGCGCCCGCCGCGTGGGTGACGGCCAGCGCCCGGCCGAAGGCTTCCGCCCCGGCCGGCGTCACGCTGGTCGTCGTCAGCCGCGGCTCCTCCAGCCAGCCCGGGCCGCTGGTCACCGGCACCACGTGCGCCCCACCGTCGGCCATCGCCTCGGCGAGCCAGGTCAGGCCCTGCGCCTCCAGGGTGGTGGAGACCGGGCCGTCGTCGTGCTTGCGGAAGACACTCATGGCTCCAGCCTGCCAGGCCTGGCGCCGTCGCGGGAGGGCGAGGCGTCCTGCGACGGCCGCGGTGGGGGAGTCTGTGGGAGGGCGCCAGGTGTCCTGAGAAGGCTCCGGTGGGCGGTCCGCCGGGGGCTAGTGCTGATCTAGCCGTTGTGGGCCATGAGGATGCAGTCATGGGGTGCCTGGGGCAGACGCTCAGACGCTCCTGGGATGTTCCCTCCTGACCAGGCCCGGCAGCGGGACCGGACCCGCCGGTGAGGGCCCCTGCGTTCCACGGAGCAAGCGTCGTTGCAGCCTGACGCGATGGTCGGCCCCGGGAGGACCCCGCGTTTCACGGAGCAAGCCGCCGCCGACCCGGCCGCCCGGACTGGCTACCCTGTGCCCATGACTGCTCCCGCTCCGCTCTGGTCCTTCCTCGGGCCGGCCGGCACCTTCACCGAGATGGCGCTGCGCCAGGTCGCCCCCGCCGACGTTGAGCTCGACCCCTGCCCGGACGTGCCCACCGCCCTGGACCACCTGCGCGAGCGCACGGTGGAGGCCGCCGTCGTGCCCATTGAGAACTCCGTCGAGGGCGGGGTCAACGCCACGCTGGACAACCTCGTGGCCTCCACACCCCTGGTCATCGCCGCCGAGATGGCCGTGCCGATCACCTTCGTCCTGGCCGGCCGCCCCGGCACCCGCCTGGAGGACGTGCGCGCCATCTCCACCCACCCGCACGCCTGGGCCCAGTGCCGCGGCTGGGTCCACCAGAACCTCCCCGAGGCCGTGTACGTCGCCGGAACCTCCACCTCAGCGCCCGCCCGCGCGCTGGCCACCACCGAGGGGGACACCGGCTTCCAGGCCGTCCTGTGTAACCCGCTGGCCGCTAAGCAGTACGGGCTGGAGGTCATCGCCGGGGGCGTGGCGGACAACCCCGACGCCGTCACCCGCTTCGTCAAGGTGACTCGGCCGGGCCGCGTGGGTGAGCCCACCGGCGCCGACAAGACCACCCTGCTCGTCCACCTCCCGCACGACCGCTCCGGTGCCCTGCTGGACATGCTCGAGCAGTTCAGCGCCCGCGGCGTCAACCTCTCGCGCATCGAGTCCCGGCCTGTGGGCGACTCCCTGGGGCGCTACCGCTTCTCCATCGATATCGAGGGGCACGTGCGCGAGGAGCGGGTCCAGGCCGCCCTCATCGGGCTGCACCGCACCTGCCCGGTGGTGCGGTTCCTGGGCTCCTACCCGCGACTGGACGCCCGCCCGACGGCGGTCCTGGCCGGCACCAGCGACAAGGACTTCGTCGTGGCCCGCTCCTGGGTCGCCGACGTCCTCGACGGCCGCGCGCTCTAGCCGGGGCCCGCCGCCGGCTCCGCCGTCGCGTTCGTACCTTAAGCCGCGCGTTCGTACCCTTAACCCCCTGTGCTGTCTCCTCACTTCTGAGAC
>NZ_JASPFC010000082.1:0-1997 GCF_031296635.1 Actinomyces acetigenes | reverse complement strand
CATGAGACAACACAGTCCCCGATCCCCACCGCCCCGCCAGCCCACCGGTACGCCCTCCGATCCCAGCGGCACACCCACCGTCCCGAGCCCGACGCCGTCGCGACGAGCACATCGACCCCACCCCTTCGACCAAGACTCCGAAGAACCAGGACTCCGAAGATCAGCGGCCACCCCGGGATCCACAGCGAAGTCCTCCGGCAGTCAGACACCACCGATTCCACACCCTTGGAGCTCTGCGCTCGTCACGACCCGTTCCTCTTGAGAAGACTCGCTGCATGAGCCCCCTCGCAACCACCGACAGTCGCCCCGCTCCGATCTGCCCGGTCCCAGCGCACCTTCGACCAACCATCATCTACTCGGGCCGCCGCAAGCACTTCCAGCCATCACGCGATCCTGATCTGCTGCGACTCATGCCGGGCGCCTACCTGCGCCCAGTCCCGGGCAGGCGACGCTGGGAGCAGCGGTTCATGGTGTCCTTAGCGCGTGCGATTGCCGCGCAGCAACTCCTCCCCTCAGCCACCTGTCTGTCTCACACATCTGCCGCCCTGATTCATGGCCTGGCGATGTGGACAGGTGAGCCGGACGTCTACCTCGCCGTCTCCGGTCACCCACGCCTGACCACGACGACACTGCCCGCGTTCCGGTACCCATCATCGGGGCTACCGGCCCCCATCGAGGCGACGCCCTCCGAGGCCGCTCCGGTCCGAATGCACCGTCGCCGGCTTCAGCTGCGGGACGGGGAGATCGAGGTGGTCGGAGGAGTTCCCGTCACGTCCGTGCTGCGCACCGCCTTCGACTGCGCCTGCGACGAGCCCCCGCACAACGCGCTGTCCATCGCAGATGCGGCCCTGAACCGATACTGCCGACCTGATCCGTGGCACCGTGACTCCTGCGCCACGCGGCTGCGCTCGTCTCACGCCTGCTGGGAGGAGCTCATGGCACGTCATCGGGGGCGCAGAGGGATAGAGCAGGCGCGTGCGGTACTGGCCGCTGCCACCCCTTGGGCAGTTTCGCCCGGGGAAAGCGTGCTGCGGTGGATGACGCTCGTGGTGGGGCTGCCCGAGGCCATTGCCCAGTACCCGGTTCCGGGGCTGTCCAAGGACCGGTTCCTGGACCTGGGCTGGCCCGATCACCGTGTCGTCGCGGAGTTCGACGGTCGCATCAAGTACCACAGCGAGGAGGACGTCTTCCTCGAGAAGCTCCGCCAGGACGAGCTGGAGTCGCTGGGGTGGAGGTTCTTCCGGGCGACGTGGTCGTCGCTCGGGGACATGCGCACCCAGGCCGACCGGCTGCTCGCGATGTTCCCCCTGGAGGTGGTCTCCCGTCTCTCACCGGCAGTCGAGCTTCAAGGTAGTGGACTGTGGGGCGAGCGTCCGTCTGGAGTGCTGGTCCCGTGAGGTCACTGCTCCCGACGTCGCCTCCTGGCCCATCGACCGCATCCACCGACGTCGAGGACGTACTTCCGGCTCGGCGACTGCGTTCTCCCCCAAATCACTGGGGGCGGAGCTCAGTCATCTGCGGGATATCGCAGTCCTCGACGCACATGTACGTCCCCGATCACCACCGGCCGGCCTCGGCCCGAGCCCGACGCCGTTGAAGCGTACCGACGCCGGACAGCGCCGGGGCTCCCCGGAACGCAACCGGGTCCCGCCCACCTCACGGTGGACGGGACCCGGTGATGCTGCGTCCCCAGCCGCCGGCGGTCCTCAGGCCGCGTCAAGCAGCGGGGAGAGACTCACTTGAGGGTGACGGTGGCGCCGGCGCCCTCGAGCTGCTCCTTGGCCTTCTCGGCGGCCTCCTTGTTGGCGCCCTCGAGGACGGGCTTGGGGGCGCCGTCGACGAGCTCCTTGGCCTCCTTCAGGCCGAGGGAGGTCAGGGCGCGCACCTCCTTGATGACCTGGATCTTCTTGTCGCCGGCGGCCTCGAGAATGACGTCGAACTCGTCCTTCTCCTCGGCAGCGGCGTCGCCACCGGCGTCGCCACCGGCGGCGCCGGGG
>NZ_JASPFC010000081.1:0-2226 GCF_031296635.1 Actinomyces acetigenes | reverse complement strand
CTTGGAGGAGATGCCGGCTAGGACGGCGTCTCGCTGGGGGTCACCGGTAGGGGCCAGGAAGGCCTTGATCGGGTCCTGGGCCGCCGCGCGTGCGCGGGAGGCGGTGGCACCGGCCGAGCGCGACTGCGAACGGGACGTGGACCTCGGCGTTGTCCTGGACGTGGTGTCGGTACCGCGCCTACCAGCACTGCGACTGGGAGCGTCCCCAGTACTGCGACTTGGGGTGTCCCTAGCGGTGCGGCTGGGTGTGTCCCTAGTGGTGCGCCCGCTGGTGCTGCGCTGGGGCGCCGGCTGTGCCGGCCCGGCTGGGGTGCGGGGCCCGGTCTGGGGCCCTGAACGGGCCGGGGCAGGAGGCGTTCCTGTCTTTTGGCTGGCCTGCAGACGCGAGGAGGCCTCAAGCCAGGCGTTAGCCCCCGAGGCACCCGCCCCAGCAGCACCCCGACCCGGCAAACCAGGCTGACCAGTCTGAACAGGCTGACCCGGCTGGGCCGACCGACCAGACTGAACCTGCTGACCCGACTGGCTCTGTCTGCCCGGCTGACCCTGCTGAACCGGTTGTCCCGGTTGGCCTGGCTGGTTCTGATGGGTCGGTCTGCCCGGCTGACCTGGTTGTTTGGGGGTCGTGGGCGAGGCAGCCCGCTGTGAGCGGGCCGGCACCACCGGCGGCTCCGCAGACACCGGCGGCGCAGAAGGCGGCGCGGGCCGCCCGACCCCAGGCGCCTGCGCCTGGGCAGGCCCACCCGGAGCGCCCCCATCAGGAGCACCCCGACCAGGCGTACCAGGCACACCCTCATCGGGTGCGCCCGCACCTGGGGTGGCCTTGTCTGGTCTGGTCTGCTCAGGGGTGCTCGCCTCTGGGGCCACCCCGTCTGGCGTGCTCTGCTCAGGGGCGGTCTGCTCGGGAGCGCTCCTGTCAGGAGCCGCCCTGTCTGGGGCATTGAGGTCGGGGGTAGGAGCCGACATGGAGGGCGAAGAGTCCGTAGGCCGGGCAACCTGCTCCACCGGACCAGGAACCGGCTGCCCCGCCACCGGAGCCGAAACCGGCGCCTGCTTGGCCGGAGAACCCGTGCTCGGCGCGCCCATCTCCGGGGCACCCCTGTCCAGCCCGGCCGTATCCAGCCCGGGGGCTCCCGTCTCCGGGGCGCCCATCCCCGGGGCACTGTCGCCGGGTAGGGGCTCATCACCGAGCCCAGGCGCATGATCCAGCCCGTCTGGGGTGCCTGTCCCTAGTCTGTCTGGGGTGGGTGCGTCTGGGGTCTGTCCTGGTGGTTGGGTCAGGGCCTGCCGAAGCTCATCACGAGTCAGGTCCTCCAGCCCGTCGGGGCCACCGGGCACCTGGGCCATGCGGTCAGACAGCACCTGCACAGTCAGCGGGGGCCCTCGAGGAGAAACCGCCTCCCGCTCAGCCAGGCTCCGAGGCTCCAACGCCTCCAACCCCCGATTCAGGCCCCTGGACAGGTCCGGGGAGTCAGTCAGCACCACCCGCATCCGCAGCAACCGGTCCCCCTGACCAGCATCCACCGCCGCCTGAGCCGCAGCACGAATCAGCTCCCTGGGCCCCTGAGCCGTCTGAGACCCCACCGCCGAGTTCGTCACCCGATCCCCCAACGCCACCGCACCCCCCACCAGCGAGGGCCCCTGCGGACCAGACAACAGCTGATCAGGATTGTGCAGCACCGCCAGCTCCCGCATCGCCCGAGAAGCCCACAACCCCGCCACATCCTTAGGAAACTTGTGCCGGTGCGACAGGTTGTCAGCAAGATCGTTCTGGAATGTCTTGCGGATGGCGGTGTGGCTGGCTGGGGAGCGCTTGCGCTCGTCGAAGGTGGCCATACCAGCCAGGATCTCCTTGGCGCTCATCAGGCTCAGAGCCGTGAATTGCCCATCGAGCTGACGCGTCATCTCCCCCGGCAACCCACTCGAGGAGCGACCCTGCCCACCCGTGTGATACGACACCACCACCGGGCCCACCGTGTCACACCACTGACCAGCCCCCACCCGGGCACCAGCCGCCCTCAAGGCAGCAGGCCCCTCCCACACCAGCACCGACCGGCCCCCAGCAGACCCCGGGGTAAACATGTCCCCAGCCACCAGACCACCACCAGCACCCCGCCCGGGACCAGGCCGACGCGAACCCCCGCCGCTCACAACCCACCCCCAGAACCGTTCAGACCGGAACCATCAGGCCCGCCCTGGCCACCAGGGCCATCCTGGCCATCGGGGGCG
>NZ_JASPFC010000080.1:0-2439 GCF_031296635.1 Actinomyces acetigenes | reverse complement strand
TCCTCGATGGCGCCCTTGAAAGGCTCGGCCCAGGTGAAGATCGCCTGGAAGAAGATGTACATGATGGCGAAGAACACCAGGGACCCCAGGACGGGGTTGAGCAGGACCCGGTCGACGACGGTCGTGATGCGGTCCTGCTGGGGCGCCTGGTAGTCCGCGGCGGCCAGGATGGAGTCGGCCCAGGAGGCCACCTCGGTGGGTGTCGTCGGCGCGGGCAGTGGCGGGCGCTGCCACTCGGAGAGCTCGGTGAGGCGCTTGCGCAGCTCGGGGATGCCAATGCCGCGGTTGCCGACGACCCGCACGGCGGGGATCCCCAGGGCCTGCCCGAGGGCCGCCACGTCCAGGCGTCCGGCGCGCCGCGTGAGCTCGTCGGTCATGGTGACTGCCAGGCAGGTCGGCAGCCCCAGGGACAGGGCCTCGGCGATGAAGTTCATGCCGCGCTGCAGCGTCGTGGCGTCGACGACGACCACGAGGGCGTCGGGAACGGAGACGCCCTGCGAGGTGTCGGTGAGGACGTCGTGGACGATCTGCTCGTCGGGGCTGATCGGGTCCAGGGAGTAGGCGCCCGGCAGGTCCTCAATGGTCAAGCTGGTCTCGCCGATCCGGCAGGTCCCTAGTGAACGCGTCACGGTGACACCGGGGTAGTTGCCGGTCTTGGCGCGCAGGCCGGTCAGGGCGTTGTAGATGGAGGTCTTGCCGGCGTTGGGAGCGCCTGCCAGGGCGACGCGTGGGGCGTCGGCCACCAGGGTCTTGGAGCTGGAGGATCCGCAGTGGCAGTCGGGGGCGCCGGCGACTTCGGAGTGTGCGCAGTGGTCGCTCATGGGAGCTGCTCCTGACGCTCGGGGGTGGCGGCCTGCTGCCTGGTGAGGGGCTCGACGACGTCGTCCTCGGCCTCGGTGAGGACCTCGACCTGGACCATGCGAGCCTCGTGGCGGCGCAGGCACAGCTCGTAGTCGGCGACGAGATAGACCACCGGGTCGCCCAGCGGGGCGCGGCGCAACGGCGTCACGGTCCGGCCGGGCACGAAGCCCAGGTTGCTCAGCCGCTTGGAGATGGGGTCGTCGGCCGTGTCCTCTTGCAGGCCGATGACCCTGCCGCTGGTTCCCAGACGCAGGTCGGATAGGGACGTGTGCGCGGAAGGCGGGGTGCCGCCGGTGCCGACCGGCGTCGTCGTGCCGTGGTGTGAGACTGCAGTCGCCATGTTGCCCTCGGAGCTCCTCGGATCCTTGAGTCTGTTATCGGTCGTGATGCGGGCTTGCGCACCAACCATGACAGTCTAAGGTAAGGCTTTGCTATCTTCAGGTTCTTGAGGTGTCTCCGACACAGATCAGGGGACGGGTCCACGTCCGCCACGCGCCGAGCCGGGCATTTTTCGCGTAGCCCTACCGTTTTTCTGTAGGGCTACGCGAAAAATGCCCGGCTCGGGGAAGAATTACTCATCAACTCGGCGGACTTCGACCAGCCAGGGGCAGCGGCGCCGCAGCAGGTGCTCGAAGCGCGCGTGCATCGTGATCTCCGCGGCCGGGCAGTGGTCGCAGGCCCCCTCCATGGCGATCTCGACGACGCCGTCGCGCACCGAGTGCACCACGAGCGCGCCCCCGTGGCTGTTGACGAAGGTCCCCAGGGAGCCGTCGGCGATCTGTCGGGCGGCGGCCTCCAGGGCGTCGTCGGGGCCGGAGGCGCGGGCGGTGGCGGCGCCCTTCCACGACTTCGGGGCGCCCAGGGCGTCGACCAGCGCGGATCGCACCCGGGCCCCCTCCGTGTGCCAGTCGTGGCCGGTTCCCAGGAGGGTGAGCACCCCGCCGCCGTCGACCCTCACCGAGCGCAGGGTGCCGTCGTCCATGAGCTCCTGGAGAAGCGCCGGGGCCTGGGCGACTTCCCCGGTGAAGGGCAGCAGGCCGTCGGGAATGACCCATCGCAGCACGTCGGGGTCCGGCGTGGTTGTCGGGTGCGTGGGAACGACGGGCACGGCTGCCTCACCTCTCCTGCTGTCCGGGGTGCCCCCACCGTCGATGGGGGCACCGTCCTGGTTGCTGCTTCGTTCTGCTCCGCCTACATGAAGGCTGCCACGAGTGCGCGGCTGAGGGCCGCCATGATCCAGGCGGTGACGAACATGTAGGTGTAGGCGATGATTGGCCACTTCCAGGTGCCGGTCTCGCGGCGCATTGCACCGGCTGTGGCCATGCACTGTAGGGCGTAGACGAAGAACACGAGGATCGCAATGACGGTGGCCGGGTTGAACAGGAGATCGCCGGCCTTGTTGGTCAGGGTGTCCTGCTGGTAGGTCATTGTGGCCAGGTGGGCGGCGGGCTCCTCGGGGTCCTCGGCGGCGGCGATCTGTCCGAGGGTGGCCACGAAGGTCTCGCGGGCTGCCAGTGAGGACAGGGTGGCGACGTTGATGCGCCAGTCGAAGCCCAGTGGCTCGAAGACCGGTTGGAC
>NZ_JASPFC010000079.1:0-2453 GCF_031296635.1 Actinomyces acetigenes | reverse complement strand
GCCCGGCGGGCCGAGCGGGCCGGAACCGCAGGACCGGCAGAGCCTGCGGGAGCCCGGCCGGCAAGCGCCTCGAGGTCCTGGCGGACGGCCCCTGGCCCGCACGACGCGCCGCCCCGGACAGGAAGAGCACTGAATGACTGAGCACACGCAGCCCGCCAGGGGCCACCAGGAGGACCGGTACGGGACGCCCGACGACCTTGGCGGTCGGGGCGCTCCGGGATGCCTGGACGGTCGGGGCGCTCCGGCAGGTCCGGGAGGCCTGCGGGGTCAGGGCGGCCTGGACAACCAGGGCACCATCGACGGTTCTGGCGGCCGGGGAGGCCTGGGCAACCCGGCCGGCCCGGCAGGCCCGGCAGGCCCGAGCGCTCCCAGTGCCGATGCCCGGCCGTCAGGCCCGGCAGGTTCGGCAGACCTGGAAGGTCAGGGCAGGCCAGATAACCGGGGCACCTTGGACGCTCCGGGCGACCAGGGAGACCTGGACGGCCCGGCTGGCGCGGCTAACCCAGGCACTCCGGGGGCCGCTGCCCGGCCGGCGAGTCCGGCCGCCCCCCAGGGGCCGGACCAGCGGTGGGACGCGCTCGTCATCGGCGGTGGGATCGCGGGGCTGACGGCCGCCTGGGACCTGGTGCGCGCCGGGCTGCGGCCGCTGCTCATTGAGGCGCGCGGCTACACCGGCGGGCTCGTCGCCGCCGGGAGAATCGGCGGGGCGCGGGTGGACCTGGGCGCTGAGGGCTTCATCGTGCGCGGCCAGGCGGCCACCTCGATGCTCGCCGAGCTGGGGCTGCGCGCCGCCGCCCCGCACGGCCGACCCCGGCTCTTCCTGCCGCCCCTCGCGTCGGGCACCGGCGCAGGCTCGTCCCAGTGGGGGCTGCACCGGTTCCCTGACCACGCCTACCTGGGGATCCCGGCGGACCCGCTGGCGGCCGACGTCGTCGCCATCATCGGGGAGGGGGCCGCGCGCCGGGCCGCGCAGGACGCCGACCTTCCCGGTGCGGTGGGCACCGGCCCTGAGGATCCGGCCGACCTGGCCTCCTTCGTGACCGCGCGCATGGGGGCCGGCGTCCTGGAGCGCCTCGTGAGGCCCATTGTCGCGGGCATCCACTCGGCGGATCCGGCGGACCTGGCGGCCGACGTCGTCATGCCCGGGTTGCGGCGGGCCACGGCGGAGCTGAGCTCCCTGAGTGCCGCTGTGGCGGCAGTGCTGGAGCGGCGTCGGACCCGGAAGGACGGGGCGGGCGGCCGGAGCGTGGACGCGGCCGTCGAGGGCGGGTTGTTCCGGCTCACCGACGCGCTGCGCGAGGCCATCGAGGCCGGCGGCGGGAGCGTGCGCACCCGCACCGGTGCCCAGTGGCTGCGGCCCGGCGGCGTCGGGGAGGTCGGGGAGTGTGCAGGCGGACAGGCGCCGGTTGCCTGGCGGGTGGGGATCGCCCCGACGCGCCGGGGGCCGACGCCGTCGGACGAGCCGGTCCCCGATGGCGCGCAGGAGGTTGTGGCCACCGACCGCGTCGTCGTAGCCTGCTCGGCGGGGGCCGCGCTGCGCCTGCTGCGGGGGATTCCTGGCCTGCCCGCGAGCGCGACGGACCTGACCGTGCCGGTGGGGGCGCCGATCGCCCGCTTCACGCTGGTGGCGCGGGCGCCGGAGCTCAGTGGTGAGCCGGTGGGCTCGGGGCTGCTCGTGGCACCCGCCGACCCCGCTGAGCCCGCTGAGCCCGTGGAACTTGCCGGCCCCACTGCGTCGTCGTCGGCCGGCGTCGAGACCTCTGGCCTGGTCTCTGACGGGACGGTTCCCGGCGGGGGGTCTGCGAGCCCGGTCGCCTGCCCGGTGCGAGCCAAGGCGCTGTCGCACCTGAGTGCCAAGTGGCCGTGGGTCGGCGCCGAGCTGCGGGCGCTGCACGGCCCGGACGTCCACGCGCTGCGCCTGTCCTACGGTCGGCCCGGCCGGCCGCGCCCGCAGGTGGATCTGCAGGTGGCGCTCGATGACGTGGCGGCCCTGACCGGGGTGAGGATCGAGCCGGAGGCGGTGATTGACCACATGCTGGTGCGCTGGGACGGGACGCTGCCGCCGGTGACGCCCGCCTACCGGGAGCGCACGAGGCGCCTGGAGGAGGAGCTGGCGTCGGTGATGGGGCTGGAGGTCACCGGGGCGTGGGTGGCCGGGACCGGGATCGCGGCCGTCGTCGGGCACGCCCGCGCCGCGGCCGGGCGCCTGGTGGACTCCCGTGGCCGGTGAAGCGCCGTGCCGGAACGGGGGTGGACGGCGCGTTCGTATATTAGGTCGCGAGTTCGTACCTCCAAGGTACGAAGGCGAGCCCTACGGTACGAACGCGACGATGGAGAACCGCGCACGAAGAGGGGATGCATGACCACGACGGGGACGGACTCCCGGCGGCTTCGGCTGGGCACGCGCGGCTCGCGCCTGGCGCTGGCCCAGTCCGGGCAGGTCGCCGAGGCGC
>NZ_JASPFC010000078.1:0-2550 GCF_031296635.1 Actinomyces acetigenes | reverse complement strand
CCGTTGAGCTTTGGTGGTCAGGTGAGTGCGGATCGGTTGAGTGTGCAGAAGGCTGTGCCCTACCTGGTGGGCCTGGCGCAGTCCACACCCAGATACCTGGGGATGGACTTCATGGCTGCCTGGGGCGGGGCGGCCACCCAGTTCCTCATCGACCAAGGAGCCATACCCAACAGCACAGACCTCGACAGCACAGACACAGGCACCCCCGGCGACCCCGATGGCCAGGATGGTCCTGGTGACCAGGGTGGGTCTGCTGGTTCTGGTGGTTTTGGGGGTGGGTTGTGAGCGGCAGGGGTTCGCGCCGGCCTGGCCCCGGGCGGGGTGCTGGTGTGTCTGGTGCTGGTGGCGGTCTGGTGGCTGGGGACATGTTTACCCCAGGGTCTGCTGGGGGCCGGTCGGTGCTGGTGTGGGAGGGGCCTGCCGCCTTGAAGGAGTCTGGTGCCCAGGTGGGGGCTGATCGGTGGTGTGACAAGGTGGGCCCGGTGGTGGTGTCGTATCACACGGGTGGGCCGAGTCGCTCCTCGCGTGTGCTGCCGGGGGAGATGACGCGTCAGCTCGATGGGCAGTTCACGGCTCTGAGCCTGATGAGCGCTAAGGAGATCCTGGCTGGTATGGCTACCTTCGACAAGCGCAAGCGCTCCCCAGCCAGCCACACCGCTATCCGTAGCATATTCCGGGACAAGCTCGCCAAGGATTTGAGTGACCGTCATGGGTTTGCTGAGGATGTGGCGGGGGCGTTAGCTCGTCGGGCGATGAAGGAGCTGGCGGTGCTGCACAATCCTGATCAGCTGTTGGCTGGTCCGCAGGGGCCTTCCTTGGTGAGGGGTTTGGCGGTTTTGGGGGACCTGGCGACGAACTCGGCGTTGGGGTCTCAGACGGCTAAAGGTCCTCGGGAGCTGATTCGTGCTGCGGCTCAGAAGGCGGTGGATGCTGGTCAGGGGGACCGGTTGCTGCGGATGCGGGTGGTGCTGACTGACTCCCCGGACCTGGCCAAGAGACTGAACGCGGGCTCGGAGGTGCTGGAGCCTCGGAGCCTGGCTGAGCGGGAGGCGGTTTCTCCTCGCGGGTCCCCACTGACTGTGCAGGTGCTGTCTGACCGCATGGCCCAAGCGCTGGGTGGCCCCGGCGGGCTGAAGAACCTCACCCGCGACGAGCTGCGACAGGCCCTGACCCAACCAGAACAGACCCCAGACCACCCAGACACACCCACCCCAGACAGACTAGGGACAGGCACCCCAGACGGGCTGGATCATGCGCCTGGGCTCGGTGATGAGCCCCTACCCGGCGACACAGCCCCGGAGACGGGAGCACCCGGGCTGGATACGGCCGGGCTGGACAGGGGTGCCCCGGAGATGGGCGCGCCGAGCACGGGTTCTCCGGCCATGCAGGAGCCGGTTTCGGCTCCGGTGGCGGGTCAGCCGGTTCCTGGTCCGGCGGAGCAGGTTGCCCGGCCCACGGACTCCTCGCCCTCCATGTCGGCTCCTACCCCCGACCTCAACGCCCCAGGCAGGGCGGTTCCTGACAGGAGCGCTCCCGAGCAGAGCAGGCCAGACGGGGTGGTCGCCCCTGAGCAGACCAGACCAGACAAGGGTGTACCTGATGCGGGTGCGCCCGATGCGGGTTCGCCTGGTCGGGGCGCCCCGAACGCGGGTGCGCCCGATGGGGGCGCACCGGGTTCGCCTGCCCAGGCGCAGGCGCCTGGGGTCGGGCGGTCCGCGCCGCCTTCTGTGCCGCCGGTGTCTGCGGAGCCGCCGGTGGTGCCGGCCCGCTCACAGCGGGTTGCCTCGCCCACGGCCCCCAAGCAACCAGCCCAGCCAGCCCAACCAGCCCAGCCAGCCCAACCAGCCCAGCCAGCCCAACCAGCCCAACCAGGTCAGCCGGGCCAGCCGGTCCAGTCAGGCCAACCGGGCAGGCCAGGGCAGTCGGGACGGCCGAGCCAGCCGGTCCAGTCAGGCCAACCGGGCAGGCCAGGGCAGTCGGGACGGCCGAGCCAGCCGGGCCATTCGGGCCAGTCTGGTCGGTCGGCCCAGCCGAGGCAGCCTGTTCAGGCTGGCGGGTCGGGTCTGTCGGGTCGGGGTGCTGCTGGGGCGGGTGCCTCGGGCTCCAACGCCTGGCTTGAGGCCTCCTCGCGTCTGCAGGCCAGCCAAAAGACAGGAACACCTTCCGCCCCGGCCCGCTCAGGGCCCCAGGCCGGCCCCCTCACCCCAACTGCGCCGGCACAGCCGGCGCCCCAGCGCAGCACCACCGGGCCCACCGCTGGGGAGACCCCCAGTCGTACCGTGGGGGACGCTCCTAGCCGCAGTGCTGGTGGGCGCGGTACTGACACCACGTCCAGGACAGCGCCGAGGTCCACGTCCCGTTCGGGGTCCAGGTCCACGTCCCGTTCGCAGTCTCGCTCGGCCGGTGCTACCGCCTCCCGTGGACGCGCGGCGGCCCAGGATCCGATCAAGGCCTTCCTGGCTCCTACCGGCGACCCTCAGCGAGACGCCGTCCTAGCCGGCATCTCCTCCAAGATCGACAAGCTCCGCCAGCAGAACCAGCAGCGCCAAC
>NZ_JASPFC010000077.1:0-3221 GCF_031296635.1 Actinomyces acetigenes | reverse complement strand
TTGACCTTACGCAGGTGCGGGCTCATCCACCAGATCCTACCGACCCCTTAGTGCCCCACAACAACCAGCCCACCCCACCATTCCAACGGCCCCCCTGAAACACAAACCAACTCAAACTGTGCAACTCAGGTTTATAGGCTCTCTGTTCATGAGCGAGTGTTTTGCCGAATGTGTGAAATGCACGGGTTTGAACCTCCTTCTAGATGTATGTAAGAACTATGCGGACTGCGTTATTTAGGTAAGAGTACCCACTGTCTTCATTAATTGAGATGAACACCGTCATGTAGTCGTCTGGGCTCTGATTGTGTTTACCGGTCCATGAATTTTTGTAGCTCGTTTTTTCACTCCATCCGTGTAGCGTTGCATAATCGATGAACTTCAGTCTTAACTGTTCTGACTCCATGCTCTTGTCTGAGAACCACCTGTAGAGGTGTACTCCTGAGTATTTTGATTCGAACCACTTAGGGAGTGGTGATTCTTCGGCGTGAATGGCACGATATCCCAGAATCGTTGTCGCTCCCATAGGATCGTTCTTGAGTGCTCTGAGTTGCTTCGCCTCGTAGGAGAGTGGAGCGCCTGGGGTATGGGCCCAGATGAGTCCAGCCCCTCCAATGATGCCACCAGCAATCGCTAGTCCGCCGATTTGCTGCAAAACCAGCCTTCGTGACAAGTGCGAGCGTGGCGGTTTGGTAGGCTCCGTGGAGCCTGTGGACGGACTGGGGGTACGGGGAGGGTCGTGGGATTCCGGTACTGCCGTAGTCATATCACAATTATATATAGTTTGATGTGATAGGTGCGCAGATTTGCGTGCTGATATTTGTCAGTGGTTCCTGGCTAAAATTTGAAGGTGGGCTTCTATGGCTCCTCAACTTGGAATGGGGTTCGCCGATTTTAGTTGTGGTGTTGTTCGCGCTCATTATGAGGATCGATTGTTGTGATGAATTATTTTCTGAAGTGCGGGAAACTGGAGCGTATAAGGTGTGGCCGGGTGGCTTCAGACGATCCGAGGGGCGGAGGCACTCTCACTGTGTCGGGTTCCCCGTTGCGCGCGGTAATACCTTTCGTTTCGGCTGCGAAGTGTTGCGGGAATAGTTGCGCAGCTGAGTCTGGATCGACGGCTAAGGTGTAGTCGATGGCGACTAGAACTTTCCCGTTTTTGGATGGTTCTCTTCCTTCGAATCCAATATATAGCTCCATGTAGTCGTCGGATTTTCGGTGTGCGTGTTGGGCAATCCACGCCGTAGGGGTGGTGATGCGGGTTTCTTCTTCCCATCCGTGAGACTTTGCGTAGTCTATGAACTCGTCCCTGAGTTGCTCGGCAGGTTTTGATGGATCTTGGAACCATCGTTCGAGATGAACTCCTGGGTACTTCCAGGTCGTCCAACCTGGAAGCTCTGACTCTTCTGTGTGGACAGCTTTCACTCCGAGAATGGTCTCGTGTCCCATGGGGTCGTTTTTGAGTGCCCTCAGTTGTCTCGCCTCATGTGAGAGGGGGCCTCCGGGGCCGAAGGCCCAGGTGAGTCCGCCTCCGGCGGCCAGTCCTCCGACAAGAGTCCCACAGCCGATGCGAATCAACAGTTTGCGGCGAGACAGGCGTGAGGGGGGAGCTGTGGATTCTGATGCAGGGGTATGGGGATCTGGGACTGCCGTAGTCATATGGCGATTTTATGAATCCATTAGGGTAGTTGTGTGGGTTGGCGCACTGAGGTTGGTCAGTGTTACTGAGGGGGTCTTGCCGTAGAGGTTCGTGGCCATGTGTGCCGCTACGATGAGAGGCTCTCGCTTGACGTGGAGGGGATGGCGTTGTCTCAGGCGTACCCAAGTCCGACAACAATCGAGCCGTTGAGCGGGTCTGTCTCGCGCTGCCCGATATTGGGGTGACAGTGAGGGACGTGCCGTCAGTCGGCTCCGTCCCGCCGTGGCGGCCGATCCATAACTCGGGTGTGGGCGGTCTGGGATTCTTCGTCCAGTCGTGGCTCTTGGCGTAGTCGGCGAAGAGGCTCGTGAGCTCCGCGGGAGTCCTCCTCGCGTCATAGAGCCGCCGACGTAGCGAGACGTCCCCGTACTTCCACTGAAACCACGTGGGCAGCTCCCATGAATCGGTGAAGACGGCGGAGATTTCGAGAATGGTCTCCGCTCCCATTGGGTCGTCTCGGAGCGCTTTCAGCCCTCTGGTCTCGTAGGGCGGCGCCCAACTCGGTCCGTACGTCCACTCATGCTCTACTGCGATAACGAGCCCTCCATCGATGGTGGGGTCGGCAGCACGCACGAGCATCCGCCGCCGATTTGGCTGTCCTGCTCCGGCAGACGCCCTATCGACCTCCACTCCGAAGAGGTTAGGCTCGCCTTATGAGCAAGAAGCCTGCTGCCTCAACCGCCTCGACTGACCTGCCGCTGCCTCACGCCGACCGCCCCATCGCCTCCGCAGCCGGCCACTGGGTGCTGGCCCGCGCCGGCAAGCGCGTCCTGCGCCCCGGAGGTGCCGCCCTGTCCGCCGCCATGCTCAGCCACGCCGGTCTGACCGGTGCCGACGTCGTCGAGCTCGCCCCGGGCCTGGGGCGCACCGCTGCCGAGATCATCAAGGCCCACCCCGCCTCCTACACGGCCATCGACCGCGACCCCGACGCCGCCCGGCGCGTGGCCGCCGTCGTCGGGGACCTCGGCGCCGTCCGCCAGGGCGAGGCCGCCGACACCGGCCTGGACGAGGCCAGCGCCGACGTCGTCGTCGGCGAGGCCATGCTCACCATGCAAGGGGACAAGGGCAAGGCCGCCATCGTCGCCGAGGCCGCCCGCGTCCTGCGCCCGGGCGGGCGCTACGCCATCCACGAGCTCGGCGTCACCCCCGACGACATCGACGAGGAGTACTACACCCAGCTGCGCCGCGACCTGGCCCGCTCCATCCACGTCAACGCCCGCCCCATGACGGCGGCCGCCTGGAAGGAGCTCATGGAAAACGCCGGGCTCGTCGTCGACTGGGTCGACACCGCCCCCATGGCCCTGCTCAAGGTCGGGCGCAACATCCACGACGAGGGCCTGGGCGGCTTCCTGCGGATCGCGCGCAACGTCGCCGCCGACAAGGCGCTGCGCCAGCGCGTCCAGGAGATGGCCGCCACCTTCAAGCGCTACGAGAAGGACATGGTCGGCATCGCCCTCGTCGCCCACAAGCCCGAGTCCTGAGCCCCGCTTCTCCCCGGTCGTCGACGTCGCAGTCGTACCTTATG
>NZ_JASPFC010000076.1:0-3230 GCF_031296635.1 Actinomyces acetigenes | reverse complement strand
GCCTCGACGACTGCCCCGGGGTCGGTGCCCAGCCCACCGTCGGCAAGGCCCGCAGCCGTCTCGACCGGCACGTCGACGGCCACGATGAGCCGGCGCGCCAGGTCTTCGGCGGCCTCGGCCAGGGCACGGGAGTGGGAGACCAGGACGATGCCAACACTCACCGGACTCACGACGCCCTCCCGGCCACGACGTCGTCGAGGGCCGTCAGCAGCAGGACGGTGGAGGCAGCACCGGGGTCGATGTGCCCCACCGAGCGCTCCCCCAGGTAGGAGGCCCGCCCCTTGGTGGCCACCATGGGCTTGGTGGCCTCGCGCCCCTCGGCTGCGGCCCGCGCGGCGGCCGCGACACCGGCGGCGAGGTCGCCGGGATGGGCACGCAGGGCCTCCAGGGCCGGGCTCCAGGCGTCGAGCATGGTCTTCTCCCCCGTGGTGGCGCGCCCCCGCGCGGCGATACCGCCGACCCCTGCCTCCAGGGCGCCCGCGAGCGCCTGGGCGTCGAGCGCCTCCAGGCCGACGACGGCGCCCCCGGCACGCAGGAAGAAGGTGCCGTACAGGGGCCCGGAGGCGCCCCCGACGGTGGAGACCAGGGTGGTGCCGACCTTCTTGAGCAGGGCGTCGGCACTGGCGAAGCTACCGGCCTGCACCGCCTCGGCGGCGGCGGCCAGGCCGCGCTTCATGTTGGTACCGTGGTCGGCGTCACCGATGGCGGCGTCCAGCTCGGTGAGCTCCTCGGCGTGCTCGGCGATAAGCGCCGCGCTGTGGCGCACCCAGGTCGCCAGGTCCGCCACGCTCAGCGAGTGGCTCAGGGCTCCCGCGTCTGCGGTCATGTCGCTTCTCCTTCAGTCTTCTTGGGGTGCCCGCACGCGATCCGGGCACCCCGATTGTGCCAGGTCCTCACACGCCCCAGCGCAGGCCGGGCGTGTTGACTGGGGCGTCCCACAGGCTCAGCAGCTCGGCGTCGGCGCGCACCAGGGTCAGGGAGCAGCCGGCCATGTCGAGGCTGGTGATGTAGTTGCCCACGAGGTTGCGGGCTACGGTGATCCCGGCACCCTGGAGGAGGCGGGCGATCTCGCCGTACATGAGGTAGAGCTCGAGCAGCGGGGTGGCGCCCATGCCGTTGACCATGGCGATGACGCCCTCGTCGGCGCCGGCACTCTCCAGCTCGGTAAGCGCGGTGAGCTCGGCCAGGACGGGGGTGACGAGGCGCTCGGCGATCTCGGCGGCGGGGGCAACCTTCTCGCGGTGGCGTCCGGGCTCGCCGTGGATGCCGATGCCGATCTCCATCTCGTCGTCGGGCAGGTCGAAAGAGGGCTTGCCGTTGGCCGGGACGGTACAGGAGGTCAGGGCCATGCCCATGGACCTGCCGGAGGCGTTGACGCGCGCGGCGATACCGGCGACCTCGTCCAGCGGGCGCCCCTGCTCGGCGGCGGCGCCTGCGATCTTCTCCACCATGACGGTCACGCCCACGCCGCGGCGTCCGGCAGTGTAGAGGGAGTCCTCGACGGCGACGTCGTCGTTGGTGACGACGCTGGCGACCTGGATGCCGGACTCTGCGCCGACAATCTCGGCGGCCATCTCGAAGTTCATGACGTCGCCGGTGTAGTTCTTGACGATGTGCAGCACGCCGGCTCCGCGGTCGACGGCGCTGGTGGCAGCCACCATCTGGTCGGGCACCGGGGAGGTGAAGATCTCGCCGGCGCAGGCGGCGTCGAGCATGCCGGTGCCCACGAAGCCGCCGTGGAGGGGCTCGTGCCCGCTGCCTCCCCCGGAGATGATGGCGACCTTGCCCTGCTCCTTGGGCCTGCGGCGGTAGACGATGTGCTGGTCGAGGTCGACGGCGAGCTCGTGGGGGTGGGCCGCGGCCATACCCCGCAGGGCGTCCGTGACCACGTTGTCAACGGCGTTGATGAGTTTCTTCATGGCGCTGACGCTACCGCGCCACGGACCCGCGTGGGGCGCCTCAGGCACCGAGGACCTCGCCCCGTGCACATCGGTGCAGCCCAGGGTGGTCACGCAGGAGCGAATGCGCGCCCCAGCGCCCGGGGCGGGCATCTCCCGGAGACGGGGCCTGCCGATGCACCGTCCCGTCGGCACCGCCTCCCACCTTCCTCAACGTGAGCGTGGCCACCACCTGGCCTGAGCGTCACCCGCAGAGATTCTGGGGACTATCTGGGGAGGTCCTTTTTTCGCGGCACCACTGAGTCGATTACGGGCAGGATAGGGGTATGGATCTGTCCGTCGTCGCCGTCGTGGCCACTATCGCAGCCGGTGTCTCCGTCCTGGTCGCCGTTGCCGCCGTCTTCGCCGCCCGGCGCTCGACGGCGCATGCGGACCTGGCCCTTAAGGAGGCCTCACGGATCTCCCGGGCGAGCATCTCGCGGATCAACGAGGTCCAGTCCGAGGCCAGCTCGGCCCGTCTGGCGGCACGTCACACCGCCGAGCGGCTGCGCTCGATGACCAAGGAGCGCACGACCCCCGACAGCGTCGCCGCCTACCGGGTCTTCCTGCGCGAGGTCGTTGAGGACTCCAAGCACCTGCTGGGCCCCGAGGGCACCGGGACGATGAAGAACGAGGCGCTGGACCGCCTGCGGGTGGGGGCCCTGGTGGGCGGCTCGGACGAGGTGCTGCGCGCCATGCGCAACTTCGCCCTCCTGCGCACCCAGCGGCCCGAGGCCCCGTGGCCCAGCGCCTACGCCATGGCCTACGCGCGCCTGGAGTCGGACCTGGTCACCGCGATCCGCAACGACCTGGGCTCCTCCGAGGAGTCTTTGACCGCCGACCAGATCTGGGGCGCCGTCAACGCCCGCTGCGTCGACCCCGCCTTCCGGCTGGCCCTGCTCAGCCCCCTGGAGGACGTGCTGCGCAACGCCGGGCAGGACCCGACCCACTACGACCTCGACCACATCGTCAAGTTCGCCGACTACCCGAGTCCCGCCTCCCCCGCCGGGGCCAGTGGGGCCGCTGGAGCCGTGCCCGCTGCGGGCGGTCCCGGCGCCTCCGGCTCAGAGCCCCGGCGGCGCTCGCGGCGGGCGCGCAGCCGGTTGGAACGGAAGGCCTTGGCGGTGCCTTCCGGGCAGGCCACCACTGCCCTGTCCGACGCCGATGTCGTGTGGCCCCCGCTTACCCCCGGGCGCCGGGGCGGGCGCGCAGCGGCGGGCCCCATGGCTGTTCCCGAGCCGGCCTGGCCGGCGGCGCCAGCATTAGCCGCGACGACGACGGCCACCGTCCCCT
>NZ_JASPFC010000075.1:0-3672 GCF_031296635.1 Actinomyces acetigenes | reverse complement strand
CTATCAGCTTGTTGGTGGGGTGATGGCCTACCAAGGCGGTGACGGGTAGCCGGCCTGAGAGGGTGGACGGTCACACTGGGACTGAGACACGGCCCAGACTCCTACGGGAGGCAGCAGTGGGGAATATTGCACAATGGGCGCAAGCCTGATGCAGCGACGCCGCGTGAGGGATGGAGGCCTTCGGGTTGTGAACCTCTTTCGCCAGTGAAGCAGGCCTGCCCCTGGTGGGTGGGTTGACGGTAGCTGGATAAGAAGCGCCGGCTAACTACGTGCCAGCAGCCGCGGTAATACGTAGGGCGCGAGCGTTGTCCGGAATTATTGGGCGTAAAGAGCTCGTAGGCGGCTGGTCGCGTCTGTCGTGAAATCCTCTGGCTTAACTGGGGGCTTGCGGTGGGTACGGGCCGGCTTGAGTGCGGTAGGGGAGGCTGGAACTCCTGGTGTAGCGGTGGAATGCGCAGATATCAGGAAGAACACCGGTGGCGAAGGCGGGTCTCTGGGCCGTTACTGACGCTGAGGAGCGAAAGCGTGGGGAGCGAACAGGATTAGATACCCTGGTAGTCCACGCCGTAAACGTTGGGCACTAGGTGTGGGGGCCTTTTCCGGGTTTTCCGCGCCGTAGCTAACGCATTAAGTGCCCCGCCTGGGGAGTACGGCCGCAAGGCTAAAACTCAAAGGAATTGACGGGGGCCCGCACAAGCGGCGGAGCATGCGGATTAATTCGATGCAACGCGAAGAACCTTACCAAGGCTTGACATGTGCCGGTCGGCTCCGGAGACGGGGTTTCCTCCTTGTGGGGCCGGTTCACAGGTGGTGCATGGTTGTCGTCAGCTCGTGTCGTGAGATGTTGGGTTAAGTCCCGCAACGAGCGCAACCCTTGTCTCGTGTTGCCAGCACGTTGTGGTGGGGACTCGCGGGAGACTGCCGGGGTCAACTCGGAGGAAGGTGGGGATGACGTCAAATCATCATGCCCCTTATGTCTTGGGCTTCACGCATGCTACAATGGCCGGTACAGAGGGCTGCGATACTGTGAGGTGGAGCGAATCCCTTAAAGCCGGTCTCAGTTCGGATCGGTGTCTGCAACTCGACACCGTGAAGTTGGAGTCGCTAGTAATCGCAGATCAGCAACGCTGCGGTGAATACGTTCTCGGGCCTTGTACACACCGCCCGTCACGTCATGAAAGTCGGCAACACCCGAAGCCCGTGGCCTTATGGGGAGCGGTCGAAGGTGGGGCTGGTGATTGGGACGAAGTCGTAACAAGGTAGCCGTACCGGAAGGTGCGGCTGGATCACCTCCTTTCTAAGGATTGATTGGTTGTGCGTGGTTGCCTCTTCCTGGTTGCTTGTTTGTCTGGGCCGTGTGGGTCTGGGCCGGCTGGGTTGGGGTGTGTCGCACGGATGTCATGGCTGGCTGGTGCTGCGGGTGTGTCCTGTGGGGTTGGCTGGTTGTGATGCTTGGTGTAGGAGACACGCCTGCTGCTGCCTGATGGGTGGTGGTGGGTGCCCCTGCGTGTGCGTGGGGGTGGCATGCTGTCGGGGTTCTGGGGTAGTGCGCCCTGGTTGCCTGACCCGTCTGGGGCTCCTGGTTTGTTGTTGGGGGTTGTGGGTGGGTGTGGGTGGGTTGGTTGTGAACTGTATAGTGGACGCGAGCATCTTACTGTAAGATTTCTGCGACAAAGTGTTTCTTGTTTTGTTCGTGTGTCTTGTTGTTTGTTGTTTTGAGCGTTCGGTGGATGCCTTGGCATCAGGGGCCGATGAAGGACGTGGTGGCCTGCGATATTCCTCGGGGAGCCGGCTGGCGGGCTGTGATCCGAGGGTTTCCGAATGGGGGGACCCGGCACGAGTTATGTCGTGTCACCTGCATCTGAATTGTATAGGGTGTGGGGGGTGACGCGGGGAAGTGAAACATCTTAGTACCCGTAGGAGAAGATATTCCGTGAGTAGTGGCGAGCGAAAGCGGATGATGGTTAAACCGTGTGCGTGTGATACTCGGCAGGGGTTGCGTGTGCGGGGTTGTGGGGCTGTCCTGTTTCTCTTCTGCCGGAGAGGGGGCGCGTGTGCTGGCCGGTAGCTGAATCGTCTGGGAAGGCGTGGCGTAGTGGGTGATACCCCCGTAGGCGGAACTGGTTGGTGCGTGTCTGGGATGGTTTGCCCGAGTAGCACGGGGCTCGTGGAATCCTGTGTGAATCTGCCAAGACCACTTGGTTGCCTGAATACCTCCTGATGACCGATAGTGGATAGTACCGTGAGGGAATGGTGAAAAGTACCCCGGGAGGGGAGTGAAATAGTACCTGAAACCGGGCGCTTGCAAGCCGTCAGAGCCTCCGCACGCCTTGTGTGGGGGTGGTGGCGTGCCTTTTGAAGAATGAGCCTGCGAGTCAGTGGCGTGTCGCGAGGTTAACCCGTGTGGGGTAGTCGTAGCGAGAGCGAGTCCGAATAGGGCGATGTGTAGTGGCGCGTTCTGGACCCGAAGCGGGGTGATCTACCCATGGCCAGGTTGAAGCACGTGTAAGAGCGTGTGGAGGACCGAACCCACCTAGGTTGAAAACTGGGGGGATGAGCTGTGGGTAGGGGTGAAAGGCCAATCAAACTCCGTGATAGCTGGTTCTCCCCGAAATGCATTTAGGTGCAGCGTTGCGTGTTGCCCGGCGGAGGTAGAGCTACTGGGTGGCTGATGGGCCTTACAGGGTTACTGACGTCAACCAAACTCCGAATGCCGTGCGGGTTGTAGCGTGGCAGTGAGACTGCGGGGGATAAGCTCCGTGGTCGAGAGGGAAACAGCCCAGATCGCCGGCTAAGGCCCCTAAGCGTGTGCTAAGTGGGAAAGGATGTGCGGTCGCGCAGACAACCAGGAGGTTGGCTTAGAAGCAGCCATCCTTGAAAGAGTGCGTAATAGCTCACTGGTCAAGTGATCGTGCGCCGACAATGTAGCGGGGCTCAAGCACACCGCCGAAGCCGCGGACCCATGACGTGTTCCTTTCACTGTCCCTTGTGTGGGGTGGTGGCAGGGGTTGTGGGTGGTAGGGGAGCGTCCTGCACCGGGGGAAGCCTGTGGGTGACTGCTGGTGGACGGTGCGGGAGTGAGAATGCAGGCATGAGTAGCGATACTAGGGTGAGAAGCCCTAGCGCCGAATGACCAAGGGTTCCAGGGCCAGGCTAGTCCGCCCTGGGTGAGTCGGGACCTAAGGCGAGGCCGACAGGCGTAGTCGATGGATGACGGGTTGATATTCCCGTACCGGTGAAGCACCGCCCATGCTGACGCGCGGGTGCTAACCCACGCCCAGCCACCATGTAAGCCGCGCCTGTCGGGTTCGCCTGACGGTGTGGTTGTGGTGGTGGGGTCTGGGGGTCCTCCGTGCAGGTAGGCAAGCGTGTTAACAGGGGTGACGCACAGTGGTAGCCCGGCGGACCTGATGGCTTGGTCCGTTCAAGCGCGCAGCCCGTCCTCCAGGTAAACCCGGGGGACTGTCTTTGATGACGGGGGTGAGGCGTGATGGTGACCCTGCTTTTGGTGGGGGATAACAGGGTGATCCTGGGGTGCCGAGAAAAGCCTCGACGCGATGGTGCCAGCCGCCCGTACCCTAAACCGACACAGGTGGTCGGGCAGAGTATGCCTAGGCGCACGAGTGAATCATGGTTAAGGAACTCGGCAAAATGCCCCCGTAACTTCGGGAG
>NZ_JASPFC010000074.1:0-3774 GCF_031296635.1 Actinomyces acetigenes | reverse complement strand
AGTCCGGCAAATCTCGGTTGCGTCACACCCGCCTTCCGCGTGTCGCCACCGCCGCCAGCCCACCAACCAGCAGCCGCCAGCCCACCAGCCCTCAGCCCGCCAACCGCAAGGCGCCAGTCACCGCCGCACAGGCTCCGCCGCTCGCCCTCCCCGCAGCCCCCTCACCGCGCATAGGCTTACCGCCACGGTCCCCGCGCTGGCCACCGCAGGGCGGCCGCACCACGAGCCTGAGAGGGCCCGAGAAGAAAGGACCGCCCATGGACGCCGGGATACGCCGTCAGGAGATCCTCGACCGCCTCGCGGCCACGCGCAGGCCCCTGGCCGCCACCCGCCTGGGCGCGCAGCTGGGCGTCTCGCGCCAGGTCATCGTCGGCGACGTCGCCCTCCTGCGCGCCGAGGGCCACCCCATCCGCGCCACCAACCGCGGCTACGTGCTGGCCCGTCCCGCCACCCGGCCGCACCGCTCCATCTTCGTCCAGCACACCCGCGAGGACATCGCCATCGAGCTGAGCGCCATCATCAAGGTCGGGGGGAGCGTTCTGGACGTCTCGGTGGAGCACCGCCTCTACGGGCAGATCACCGTCGACCTGCTCATCCGCAGCCCCGAGGACCTCGCCCACTTCCTGGCGCGCCTGCCCCGGTCCACGGCCCTGTCCGAGTTGACCAACGGCTGGCACACCCACACCATCGAGGCCGACGACGAGGCCGCCCTCGATGCGGTCGAGGCCCGGATGGGGGAGCTCGGCTTCCTGCGGTAGTGCCCCGCCCGTTTCCCGCAGCGCACTCCCCCACACCCCAGGCCACCCCTGCCTCCGTGACACGCATCCCACCCATGTGTCATGACACTGACGGCATCCGAGGGATAGGCTGCCAGGTGTCTTGACACCCATGGGCCTCGCGCCCCCCTTCGACTCCAAGGCAGCCCCGTGACCACCAACCGCACACCCGCCACCAGCGCCGCAAGCACCGCCACCACCTCCGCAGCCTCCCTGCTGCGCCACCTCCTGCCCGCACTGCGCGCCCTGGCCCACCGCGTCCTCATCGACGCCATGACCGGCATGGCCCACGGCCTGTTCGCCTCCCTCATCCTGGGAACGATCCTGGGCCAGCTCGGCAGGCTCCTGCCCGGCGCCGCCGGCACCTGGCTCACTCTCCTGGGGGCGATCGCCACCTCCCTGACCGGGGCGGGCATCGGCGTCGGTGTGGCCCACCGCCTCAAGGCGCCAACCTTCGTCGTCGTGGGCGCCATGGTGGCCGGGCAGGTGGGCGCCCGCGCCGCGGCCCTGCTGTCGGGCACCGCCCTGCAGTCCGACGGCGGAGCACCGGCCCTGGTTCTCAACGGCCCCGGCGAGCCACTGGGCGCCTTCATCGCCGCCTGGGCAGCAGTGGAGGCCGGGCGCCTGGTGGCGGGCCGCACCAGCCTGGACATCCTCGTCACCCCCACCCTGTCCGTATGCGCCGGCGGCAGCGCGGGCCTGCTGGTGGGTCCGCCGATCTCGCGCCTCATGATCAGCCTGGGCCAGCTGGTCAACTGGGGTACCGAGCGCCAGCCCCTGCTCATGGGCATCATCGTCTCTGCCCTCATGGGCATCATCCTGACCCTGCCGATCTCCTCGGCGGCCCTGGGCATCATCCTGGACCTCTCGGGCCTGGCGGCCGGGGCGGCCACCATCGGCTGCACCACGCAGATGGTGGGCTTCGCCGTGGCCAGCTATCGGGAGAACCGCTTCGCCGGGCTCATCGCCCAGGGTTTGGGCACCTCCATGCTTCAGGTGCCCAATATCGTGCGCCACCCCCTCATCTGGGTGCCGCCCACCCTGGCCTCGGCGATCTTGGGCCCCATCACCACCATGGTGCTGGGCATGCAGTCCAATGCCATCGGCTCGGGCATGGGTTCGGCGGGGCTCGTGGGCCAGATCATGACCTTCCAGACAATGTCGGGCTCCACCTCCACCGGGCGGCTCATCGCCCTCATAGTCGTCTTCCAGATCCTCATCCCCGCGCTGCTGACCCTGGGGATCAGCGAGCTCATGCGGGCCCGCGGCTGGATCAAACCGGGGGACATGGCCCTGGCCGCCGGCTGAGGGCCGCGGCAGTCGCCTCCACCCGGCCATGCCGCGCCAACCGCCTCAACCACTCTCAGCCCTCCCCCAGCCACCTCCAGCCACCCCGCTCTCCGGTATCCCACCCCCTGCCGGGGTCGGTAATTTGTCTGGGTTCCATGGCCGGAATTAAACAAAACGACATTCTGGGGCGGCTGCTGCGAGATTGCTGGCTGGTATTTACGGGGATCGCGCATGAGGATCGCCTCGTGCAGATCGACATGACAAACGAGGAGCGAGGCGTCCTCATCAGGTGGAAGAATCATTCGGACACCTACAGGCTTGTGAGAATGAAGGCGGAGGCGATTGCGTACGCTGCCCGCGGCGTCGGCCTGGATATTATCATGGAGATGGTCGAGCGGGCCGAGAAGACAGTGCGCAAGTGGCTGTCACAGTGGCGGAGGCGCAGACTGAGCTCCGTGGTAACCGGTCACGCCGTGGGCAGGAACGCGGCAAAGCTCAGGAGGGCGCAGAAGGAGGAGCGGGAGGAGATTTTTAACAAGCCGCCATCGGAGGCGGGCGCCTGGGCCGAGCTCTGGGACGTTCCGGCTCCTTGAGGATGTCGCGCCTGATCAGATTCGGCGTCGAGTACAGGTCGGAGTCCTCATACTGGCTGCTCATGCGCTTGTCGGGCATGAGCCTCTGCTCCCCGACCCGTTCGTGGAGCGCCGCGACGAGAAGGCCATCACCAGGCGGATGGCCGAGACCCGGGACCAGGTCGCCGGCCTGCTCCAGGACGGCCGGGAGCCCTGTACCGACGACGAGGTCCGCGTGGAGCACGAGGCCGAGACGAGGCGCATGTGGCTCCTCAAGGGGAAAGAGAACAAAGCTGTACGTGGACCGCAAGAAAGCGAGCCGATCGCTCTTCGGGGCACCGAGCCTGACGACCAAGAAAATGAGGATCCACCCCATCGAGGGAAACCAGAACGCCGAGCAGACCCGCCCTCATGATGGGTCGCCTCCTGAGTTGGCTCATTTAGTGTCGTGGTGGATGTTGTGGAGGGTTTGGGTGAGGTTGGGTGGGAGGGGGTCAGCGGCTGTGAGGGTGTGTCCGGCGATGTTGATGGTGATGGTGCGGTAGCGGCGTGCGGTGGTGATCAGGCGTCTGATGGACCAGCCGGTGGTGGTCTCCAGCCAGCGGGCCATGGCAAGGGCTGCGGTGACGATGGTCAGGTGGGCCTCGATGGACTGGCGCAGGTGGTGGTAGATGGGGCGTGCTCGCAGGTCGGACTTGGACATGCGCAAAGGACTTCTCGATGTTGTACAGGCGGTGGTAGGCGCTGATGACTGTCTCGGGGTCGGGGTTGGGCAGGTTGGTGACGTAGTCCTTCCACCCGGCCAGGGTGCGGGCCCTTTTCTCCAGGTCGCGGTTGATGCTCCGGGTGGCGCCGGACAGGTGCACGAAGCGGTTGCGCTTGACGGGGATCTTTCCTGCGACGGCTTTCTCGGCCTTGGCGACCTGGGTGTCGATCCCGCGTAGGGTGCGTCGGGCTCTGTCGGCGCTGTAGCGGTAGTAGATGGTCTCGTCGCGGCGCTGGTCACTGGGGCCGGCGGGCCAGGGCTGGGTCAGGGTCAGCCCGTCGGGGACGTCCTGGTCGGGGTGGTTGTCGTGCCAGGAGCTGATCACGTGGGGGACGCGTGAGGTGCGTGAGCCCAGCACGTAGGACAGGCC
>NZ_JASPFC010000073.1:0-3994 GCF_031296635.1 Actinomyces acetigenes | reverse complement strand
CGGCCTCCAGGTCCGGACCGAGGGCGGCGCGCAGGGTCCCGTCGTCATCGCGGGTGCCCGTCAGCCAGGGGGTGCGGGCGCTGCCCGACCAGGCCAGGGCGAGCGGCGCCCAGCGCTGGGGGAGGCTGTCGGTGAGCCAGCCGGCGGCCAGGGAGGAGGGCACCCAGGTGGCGCCGTCGTCGTCGAGTCCCAGGAGCCCGGCGCCCGCGGCGATCTCGATGATGCGGGCGGCGGCGTCGGCCTCCAGGTCGAGGGCGTCGGCGGTGCGGGCCAGGGTGCGCGCGCTCACTCCGCCGGTGCGGCGGATCGTGCCGCCCTCGCGGCCCCACTCCTCCAGGAGGGCGGCCACGAGCCGGACAGCCTCCTCGGCGTGGAAGGAGGCCTCGGAGGCGATGACGTCGGCGCCCACCGTCTCCAGATCGCCGGCCTCGGGGGCGGTGAGGGGCTCGCGGGTCAGGCGGCCGCCGCGCAGGGCGAGGGCGACCTGGCGCGGCAGGATGAAGCGGGTGCGCCCGTGGGCATCGCTGCTGCGCTCCAGCCAGCCGCGTTCGATGAGCGGGGCCGCCCCCGGTGCGGTGCCGCCTGCGCGCAGGGTGCCGGCGGGTGGCCCCCAGGTGAGGGCCTGAAGCATCTCCACGGAGGCCGCCGGGATGACCGGCTTACCGCCGCCGGCTCCGCTGGCCGAGTTCTCGCTCAGCTCCTCCAGGGTGGGTGGCAGCTGCTCGGCGCTCACCGGCTCGGCGGCCCAGGGCCCCAGGCCGAAGGGGTGCGGCCCAAAGGCCGCCTCGAGCGCGGCCAGGGGCCTGCCCTCGACGACGAGCGCCAGCCGGCGCAGGTGCCCCAGCGCCTCGGTGACCTGCTCAGCAGGCAGCGGGAGGTGAGCGGCGACCAGCCCGGCCAGGTCAACACTGTCCGGGCGGTCCGGGGCAGCTGGATTGTCTGCGGGACCGCCGAGGGGCGCGCCGCCGGCCGGTTCACCACTGGCTCCACCGGCTCCATCGGCCCGCCCGTGCTCGGCTGCTTCAGTCGGCCCGGCCCCGTTGGCCCGCCCCGGCTCATCGGGCCGGCTGAGAGCCACCACCGCCTCGGCCACGGCCAGCGTCGGCGCGTCCAGCCCGGCCAGGGCGTGCTCGATGCTGCCCGGGGCCCCCGCACGGGTCGCCAGCGCCAGGAAGGAGGAGGACGGCGGCGCGGCCAGGTCCGGGCGCGCCACCAGCAGGGCGGCGACCTCGCGGTCCGGCAGCGCCGTCAGGTGCACGGCGAGGTCCTGGGTGGAGGCAGAAGGGCTCATCCGCACCAAAATACGCCCCCGCCCCGCTCGCGGACAGAGCGGGCCCAGTCTTCCGGCTAGTTTCGGAAACCGAGAGGCCCCGCCCCGCTCGCGGACAGAGCGGGCAGCGGGGATGAAGGGCACCGGTGTCCAAATCGGTGACAAAGGGACCTCACCGCCCCTGAGACCAGCAACGCGAACCGCAGAATCATGCGGTTTTCTTTCGCAAGCTGGAGTCCGTCTCGCGCCTTTGTCACCGATTTGGACACGATCCCGCAGATTTCACTGTTCCTGGCCCCTTGCGGCGCCTTCCGACCCGCGTCTGGGGCTCGAGCCCGGTCCCGGCGGCTCGCGCACCGCCGCGGCAGCCCAGGATCCGGGCCATCCGGCACGCGGGGATGAGCTGAGTGTTGGCGTGACGTCACTGTCGGTAGCGATGTCAGCCACGCGCACCCGGGTATGACGCCTAGCGCCGCCCCTTCCGGGACTTCCGCTTGTATGTCAGCCACGCGCACCCGGGTATGACGCCTGCCGGCTCGCCCCTCCCGCTGGAAGAGGAACGTCTCCTCCGTCACGGCACCCCGGCGCCCCGGCTTGGGATACTCCCGCCCATGTCCGCTACGCCCAGCGATCCTGCGTCCCCGGCGCCCTCGGCCCCCGACGGCCCGCTCATCGTCCAGTCCGACAAGTCCGTCCTCCTGGAGGTCGCCCACCCCCAGGCCGGGCAGGCCCGCCGCGCCATCGCCGCCTTCGCCGAGCTGGAGCGCGCCCCCGAGCACATCCACACCTACCGGATCACGCCGCTGGCCCTGTGGAACGCACGCGCCGCGGGCCTGGACGCGGAGACGGTCGTCCACACCCTCATCACCTACTCGCGCTTCCCGGTGCCGCACGCCCTGCTCACCGAGATCGCCGAGACGATGAGCCGCTACGGCCGCCTCCAGCTCCTCACCGACCCCGCCCACGGCCTGGTCCTGCACGCCACCGACGTGCCGGTCCTGGAGGAGGTCATGCGCTCCAAGCGCACCAAGGGCCTGCTGGGGACGCGGCTCGGGGAGGCCGACGTCATCGTCCACCCCTCCGAGCGCGGTCACCTCAAGCAGGTGCTCATCAAGCTGGGCTGGCCGGCCGAGGACCTGGCCGGCTACGTCGACGGCGAGGCCCACCCCATCACCCTGACCGACTCCCCCGGCACCTTCCAGCTGCGCCCCTACCAGTGCGAGGCGGTGGAGAGCTTCTGGGCGGGGGGCTCGGGTGTGGTCGTCCTGCCGTGCGGGGCCGGCAAGACTCTCGTGGGCGCCGCCTCCATGGCCAAGAGCTCGACGACGACGCTCATCCTGGTCACCAACGCGGTCTCGGCGCGTCAGTGGAAGGAGGAGCTCATCCGCTTCACCTCCCTGACCGAGGAGGAGATCGGCGAGTACTCCGGCTCGCGCAAGGAGGTCCGCCCCGTCACGATCGCCACCTACCAGGTGCTCACCACCCGCCGCAAGGGCGTCTACCCGCACCTGGACCTGCTGGACTCCCACGACTGGGGGCTCATCGTCTACGACGAGGTCCACCTCCTGCCCGCCCCGATCTTCCGCATGACCGCGGATCTGCAGGCGCGCCGCCGCCTGGGCCTAACGGCGACCCTCGTGCGCGAGGACGGCCGTGAGGACGAGGTCTTCAGCCTCATCGGCCCCAAGCGCTACGACGCCCCCTGGAAGGACCTGGAGAACCAGGGCTGGATCGCCCCGGCGATCTGCACCGAGGTGCGCCTGACCCTCGACGCCGGCGAGCGCATGGCCTACGCGACCGCCGAGCCCGACGAGCGCTACCGCCTGGCCGCCTGCTCGCCACGCAAGCTTCCGATCATCGAGGCTCTCCTGGCCCGCCATGAGGGCGAGTCGGCCCTGGTCATCGGCCAGTACGTGGACCAGCTCACCGAGATCGCCGAGCACCTGGACGCCCCCGTCATCACGGGCTCGACGACGGTGCGCGAGCGCCAGCGCCTCTACGACGCCTTCCGCTGCGGGGAGATCCGCACGCTCGTGGTCTCCAAGGTCGCGAACTTCTCCATCGACCTGCCCGGGGCGAGCGTCGCGATCCAGGTCTCGGGCTCCTTCGGCTCGCGCCAGGAGGAGGCCCAGCGGCTCGGACGGATCGTGCGCCCCAAGGAGGACGGCCGCCAGGCCCACTTCTACACGGTCGTCGCCCGCGACACCGCCGACCAGGAGTACGCCGCCCACCGGCAGCGCTTCCTGGCCGAGCAGGGCTACGCCTACGCCATCATCGACGCCGAGGAGGTATGAACCATGACTGACGACACGAAGCGCGCTGCCCAGGAGAAAGCACCCAGGTCACTGCTCCGGTCCCTCTTGGTGCTCGTGGGTACGAGCGCCATGCTCCTTGTCCTCTTTCTGCCATCTTCTATGAACATGGTGAACAAGCTCCTCGCGGGCGAGTACATACCGACGTCCAAGCTGATCGCATTCACCATGGGCAGCACGATCCTGATCGGCTTGCAGCTCGCCGCCTTCCTGTCCCTGTTCATCTGCTGGCGCCGGAGCCGCAGGGAGGCCGCCGAGCATCAGTGAGCCCGGCGGCCGTGCGCGTGCCGGCTCAGCGCGACAGGCGGCGGGCGCGCACGTTGCGCACGAGGACGCGGGCCAGGCTGCGGCCAAAGGCCTGGATGGCGGGGTCGACCCTCTCAGCCTGCTCACGGGCAGCGGCCCCGGCACT
>NZ_JASPFC010000072.1:0-4080 GCF_031296635.1 Actinomyces acetigenes | reverse complement strand
GGCGTGCGAAAGCCTTGACGCACGTGGTGAGTGGGCTGGTAAGTGCTGGTCATGTGGATCAGGCTTTTGAGGTTGTGGAGCGCATTGATGATCCTAGGTGGCGTGCGAGAGCGTTAGTGCGTGTGGCGGGTGCTTTGGCTCAGGTCGGAGACAATGAGAGAGCGAGACAGGTTTCCGAAAATGCAGCTGACGTGGCTGAGCAAATTGATGCTCCCGATTGGCGTGCGGAAATTTTAGTGCGTGTGGCGGGTATTTTGGCTCAAACGGGAGATATTGGAAGGGCGCGACAGATTGCCGAGAATGTCGAGAGGCTAGCTGAACAAGTTCAGAGAGGTGTTCAGCATGTCGCATTTCTGAAGGGGGTGGTGGCTGTGTTGGTTCGAAGAGGATTGATTGGTGGCGTCAGAATAGTTCCCGAAATTGTGACAACTGTAGTTGAACAAGTCCACGACGATTTTTCACGCGGATATATTTTAGATCGTTTGGTGGCTGGTTTGGTGAGTGTTGGTCATGTGGATCAGGCTTTTGAGGTTGTGGAGCGCATTGATGATCCTGGGTGGCATGCGAGAGCGTTAGTGCGTGTGGCGGGTGCTTTGGCTCAGGTTGGAGACAATGAGAGAGCGAGACAGGTTTCCGAAAATGCAGCTGACGTGGCTGAGCAAATTGATGCCCCCTCGTGGCGGGCGGAAGTTGTAGGGCATGTGACGGGTGCTTTGGCTCAAGCTGGAGACATTCAAAGGGCGCGACAGATTTTCGAAACGGCCAATTTGGATGATAGGAGAATCGAGCTCTATCATCGTTCGCGTAGTTTGGTGTGTATAGTAGATGCGTTGGCTCAAATGGGAGAAAAAGAGAGAGCGAGGAAGGTCGTTGAAAACATAGCGAACGAGGTAGAGAGGATGAAAGCGTCCGTGTGGCGTACGCAGGATCAAGAGCGCGTGGTTGATGCCTATTTGAGGGTCGGTTGCTTTGAAAAGGCTCTTGGTGTGGCTGAGAGAATAGATGACAGTTGGGCCCGTTGTAAGGCTTTGACGAATATAGTGGGTTGGTTGTCTTGCATGAATCGGGTTACAGATGCTCTCAATGTGGCGAATCGAATTGCGGGATCCTTGTGGTATGTTAAGGCGCTGGTGAAGGTGACGAGTGTGTTGGCTGGGGCGGGTGACACTGGCAGGGCGAAAAGTGTGGCTGAGGATGCGGTGAGCGCAGCAGAGCAGATTGAGGATCCTGAAGAGCACGCAACTGCTCAGAAGGAGGCGCTGGCTGCGCAGGTTTGGTTTGATGTCGATTCGGTTCTCGAAATTGCCCGTAAAGAACCGAAGGCTGGGGACCGTGCGCGAATCCTGGCAAATGTTTCTGAAGTTCTAGTTCGTGCAGGTGATTCTGATAGGGCGAAAAGTGTGGCTGAGGATGCGGTGAATTCAGCAGAACTGATCAAGGAGAATGAGGTCCGTGCGCGAATCCTGGCAAATGTTTCTGAAGTTCTAGTTCGTGCAGGTGATTCTGTTAGGGCGAAAAGTGTGGCTGAGGATGCGGCGAACGTAGTTCGATCAGTTTATGGTTCTTTGACTCATGTTTCAGTAGTGGAGGCGCTGATCGGTGTGGGCGCCATTGAGGAGGCCTTGAATATCGTCTCTATGATAAGGTATCCCAGTTTCCGAATTTGCGCTCATTCAGCGGTTATGAACTATTATGTCAGACACAACTCTTCAGGTGAGGCTATTAATGTCCTAGATTCCGCGTTAGCTGAGGCTGAACGATTTAGTGTTCGGATGTCGGCTCAGGAATATTGTTCCGTCCTTGCGTCCGTATGTCTTGACGCAGCCGATCATGTTGACGCGAGTTCTCCGATGCGTGAACGGTGGCTTGGCCTAGCTCGTTCTGTGCTCGCTCGCTCTTGGCTTTACGGTGTGTCCGTGTGGGACAGCTTCGATGTACTGGTGCGTGTGGCGCCGGAACTGGCAGTACAGCTCGTTGACGAGCGGATTCTCGCCGAGCCTGAGGGCGGCACACCCCCAGAGTCCGACCCCGACCTCGGGCCCGAAGGGCCTGGCGGGCACACCGGGGCGTACCGTTAGGATGGTACCGTCACTCCTCGCATCCAAGGAAAGGTTCCCGATGTCGATTCGTCGCGTCGCCCTGCTCACCGCTGGCGGTTTCGCCCCCTGTCTGTCCGCCGCCGTCGGCGACCTCATCGAGCGCTACACGCAGGTCGCTCCCGAGGTCGAGATCATCGCCTACCAGTACGGTTACCACGGCCTGCTCACCGGCAACTACATCGTCATCGACGACGAGGGCCGCAAGAATGCCGGCATCCTGCGTGACTTCGGCGGGTCCCCGATCGGCAACTCCCGCGTCAAGCTCACCAACGCCAAGAACCTCGTCGAGCGCGGCCTGGTGAAGGAGGGCGTCAACCCCCTGGAGTTCGCCGCCGAGCAGCTGCGCAAGGACGGCGTCGACGTCCTGCACACCATCGGTGGTGACGACACCAACACCACCGCCGCCGACCTGGCCGCCTACCTCCACGAGAACGACTACGAGCTCACCGTCGTCGGCCTGCCCAAGACCATCGACAACGACGTGGTCCCGATCCGCCAGTCCCTGGGCGCCTGGACCGCGGCCGACGAGGGCGCCGGCTTCGCCTTCAACGTCATCGGCGAGCACCGCTCCAACCCCCGCATGCTCATCGTCCACGAGTGCATGGGCCGCAACTGCGGCTACCTCACCGCCGAGACCGCCCGCCGCTACCATGACCTGCTCCAGACCAAGCAGTGGGCCCCCTCCCTCGGCCTGACCAAGGAACGCTGGGACGTCCACGCCGTCTTCCTCCCCGAGATGAAGCTCGACATCGCCGCCGAGGCCGAGCGCCTCAAGGCCATCATGGACGAGCAGGGCAACGTCAACATCTTCCTGTCCGAGGGCGCCGGCGTCCCCGAGATCATCGCGGAGATGGAGGCCGCCGGCCAGGAGGTCCAGCGCGACCCCTTCGGCCACGTCAAGCTCGACACCATCAACCCCGGCCAGTGGTTCGCCAAGCAGTTCGCCGAGCTCATCGGTGCTGAGAAGGTCATGGTCCAGAAGTCCGGCTACTACTCGCGGGCCGCCCACGCCAACGCCGAGGACCTCGCCCTCATCAAGAAGATGTGCGACCTGGCCGTCGACTGCGCCCTGCGTGGCGAGTCCGGCGTCATCGGCCAGGACGAGGAGAACAACGACGAGCTCACCGCGATCGCCTTCCCGCGCATCGCCGGCGCCAAGCCCTTCGACATCACCCAGGCCTGGTTCACCGACCTCATGGCCGACCTGGGCCAGAAGGTCGAGCCCGCCGAGGTCGCCCCCGAGCACTGAGGCTGAGCTCGCACCCTGCCGCGGCCGGTGCCGTCCTCGTGACGGCACCGGCCGCTCCTCTGTGCACGTCTGTGCCCAGGAGGATGGTGCCAGCGGCCCCAGGTGTCACGTTTGGCGACTATTCGACCGGCCTGCGGCGCTTCCGGCACGGCAGCCTTCGCATCCGTGCAGGTCAGGGCGTTGCAACCAGTCCGTGCGGGCTCTGCTGCAGCCCTAAAAGTCGCCCGTAGTGACAGAATTCGTCTCCCAGCCCCGTGTTTCGCGATGCGGCGCCGATCCCGGGCAATCTCCCGACTGGCTTATGCTGACAGGCGTGATGAATGAGCTCTCCGCCGCCCGCACGGACGCCCAGGCCCCCGCATGGCGCCACCTGCCCGCCCTCCAGCAGCCCGCCTACCCCGATGAGGCCGCCCTGGCCGACGTGGTGACGGACCTGCGCCGCCGGCCCCCGCTCGTCTTCGCCGGAGAGGTCGACTCCTTGCGTGACCTCATCGCCCAGGCCAGCGCCGGGGACGCCTTCGTCCTCATGGGCGGGGACTGTGCCGAGTCCTTCGCCCACAACACGGCCGACAACATCCGCCTCAAGGTCCAGACCATCCTCCAGATGGCCGCGGTCCTCACCTACGGCGCCTCCACGCCCGTGGTCAAGGTCGGCCGCATGGCCGGCCAGTACGCCAAGCCCCGTAGCTCGGACACCGAGACCCGCGGCGAGGTCACCCTGCCCTCCTTCCG
>NZ_JASPFC010000071.1:0-4208 GCF_031296635.1 Actinomyces acetigenes | reverse complement strand
CCAGCAAACCTCCACAAGAACCATCACAGTCCACGCGCCACAGCAGCTGCCGCATGAACCCAAGCTTCCCTCGTATTTGGCGCAAGTTCCGTTGATCGCAACCACTGCTCCCGCATACCTGTGTCGTATGGGATTGTTACTACTTCCCGTGCCCGAGTAGAGAACCCCTCCACCAAGCTATCAGGCTTCGCCTCACTCTTGTCTGCCTGCGACACGACAACCACCGCATTACGGGACAACTCAGCACCGCGCTGGCTACGCGCAGCAAGACCATCCAAGAGGAGTCGCCCCGCTTCGGCGTGATCCGACCGAGTTGTCGTAGCAATGACAATCTGATCCGCATGACCGACGATACGTAGCCACAGATCATCACCCTCATCATTACCTGTATCCCAGATAATCATGCGGTAATACTTCTTCAGCACCTCTTGCACGCCATCAAGCTGATACGGAGTCAGTTTCTGTTGCGTCGACAGAAGGAGAGGGTTGGATCTCAGAACATCAAAATGATCAATGCTTTGGTGATGTGTAAAAGCGGAAACATCACCATAATGAGCTGACGGCGACAGCAACCTGTCGATTGAAGGTACCAAATCCAGCACCGTAGATTGATGGGGACCCTGCTCCGTCCGCCACCCTAGGGTGCCTCGAGTGACATTGCCGTCTGCCACTACTACGCCCCCTGATCCGTACCGGGCAAAACAACTTGCGAGAAGAATTGAGGTCGGTGTTTTAGATGCACCTCCTTTGCCATTAAGAATAGCAACCGTTCGCGTCCCCAGCCAACGCTGAGATATGAGTTGCTCATCCTGCCACCGACGGCGGTCAGCAGCACTCGGCGACACTTTCAGTCCAAACTTTCTCGCGACTCCACGCCAGCCGGACAACCGAGGGCCGTCTGTAGAGTTCGGAGCTAAGAACGACGACGACGTCTTCCTGCCCGCCATCGCCTCGGAAAGGTCGGCACCATAGGGAGGAGACGTCACTGCGTTATTACCAACGCTCGCTGGCACATGATCGTCAGTAGGTGCGGGAGAATGCTGTCCGCCGGGTCGAGTCAAAACTGTGCTGCCATTGAATTCGCCCTCGCTAACCTCAGGCACTGTCACCGGAGTTTCAAATATCGGAGAATGCGCTGCGAAAGGATTCACACCTTCCGGGTCCGCGGATCTCATTTCCGCGACGCCGAGTTCTGTCCGCGAACCTGAAGGAGAGTTGGACGGTGCGTCAACGTCGTCTTGTGTGGCAAATATGTCTGGGGAGCTGCTCTGATTATCACCGCCGTCCGCGGTTTGCTCTTCCATTCCTGGTGAACCAAATACTGAAAGGTCCATCCGGAATGCGGAACCTTGGACATCTTCGTCCGCATTGCCAGAATCGTCGTCACTGTCGGAAGTCAAAGCGTCGGGGTCGATTTCAGAATCATCTTGATCGCGACCGTCGACGCCTAGCAAAGAAGAGTAGTCGATGATGTTAGATGGGGTTGATTCCGACGTGGACTCGCTGGGAACCGAGGTATGCGATAAGCGGTCTAGGTCTACATCCAGTCGCTCATGATCATCAGGCGACGTCGCCTGTGGAGACACGACCCGATATGGCGACGACGCACTTAGAGCGGCCTGAGTTCGCTTCGGATAGATTCGTGGTGGTTGTGCGTCCACCTCGTAAGTACCACTGGTATCAAGGTGGTCGGAACGGACTTCAGGTTCGTCAACATTCAAAATTTGCGAATCGAACGGACTGTGCTCCTCGGGATCCGACACGAATGGTGACTGATGTGAGTAGACGACCGGATCGGCAGCTTCACCAACCTTTGACGCTAACGAACTCTCGCTTGTTGAAGTACTTTCCTCTGGTAGCAGGGTTGGAGGCTCAATGCCGCCCTCCACCATCGGACCTGAGGAGAAGGACTCATCATGCTCTCGGAGAACGGAAGCTTCATCAAGCAGCACAACTGCCCCGAAGGCATCGACAGAAATGAACTGCTTTCCGTTTTCGTCAATTGCGGCTACAGTGACGCTGCTGCCCTTCTTTGCAGCGATCGATGCAACGAGACGCAGCAGCTCTGCACGCGCCTGCGAGACGCTCCCGGCGTTGACACGTTGTTCTCCTTCTTCACCGGAGAGTCGTCCGCTTCCGTCGGGATTCACCGTGATCGTAATCATGAGGACTCACCTTTCACCGCATCGTGCTGCTCGCACCATCCTATCGCATTTCGAAGGGCGGACTACCGCAGCACACGTTCGCACATCGTCATCTAGTCTCATTGTAGTTTTGGTCCAACCAGTCGCGACATGTACACACGGGTTTACTCAAATCGATCAAAATAATGAAATGAGCAATCCGTTCGTTGACGCACGCACAAAGACCGTTACTTATCCTGTTCTGTATTTTCCGACACGTTGGAACCCTTTGACGCCACAATCTTAGCAAAGGGCCCCACTCCTAAAACCCCGATTCCTCCCACCAGAAACCGCGGCCAGTCTCCTGCCACCCTTCCTACAATGTACGTGACAAGCAAGTAGATAACCAGATACGCCAGCAGCCATCGGAAGCACCGAGACGCCGGTCGGTCGGCTGTCAGCAGAGTTGCATAGAAATCAATTTTACCACCAAGAGAACTCATTACACACTCCCCTTATTTATTACTGTCCAACCAGCGCCTTGGCCACCTTGCCGCTGGCGAAAACAAGCACTATCAAGATTACTGGAGCCAGAAGGAACGTCGCATAATTTTGAATGATCCATCCACTGAGAGAATCTCCAGGATCACCGACGTTGATTGCATTAACCGCAGGTAGATGCGGATAAATTTTGGTTGCCAACATTAATGTGGCGGCCTGCATTGAAACAGCAGCATACTTTTGAAGGTATCCAATTCCCATAGACTTAGTGTCCGGGTGTCCTAGGAACGCAATTGGCAACGATGCGAACGCGGTCATGAAGTATAGCTCAACGAATCGCATGATCACCATTACTTTAACGATCAGGACAGCAACCATCGCAACAATGAATGGGATGATCAACAGCATAATCATTCCCGCCTTGTCCATCATCTCAGCATTGGACACTTTATCGGATATGTCAGGTAACTGCGGCAGGGACTTGTCGGCCTCGTCAATATTCTTAGTAATCTTCTGAACGATCTGATTAATTGCATCGAGGAACATCATGGCGTTCTGGGCAGCCCACACAAGGAGTACCGACTTGAACATTGTAGCCGCAATGATTTTGACGCCGAGCTGTTGATCCGCTTCGATTCGGCTGGCATTTCTTGCCAACTCAAGCACTAGCAGCATTGAAATGACAACGGACGCCACCGGCTTGATACCGGTGTTGTGCAATGACGTGACAACATTATACGTGTCATTGCTGTATTCCGATAGCGTCTGTTTGATGCCCGTCGCATCACTCGTGTCGAACTCAAAGAGTTTTTTAAACATGTAGATTATCATGTCGTCCATGGCGGCTTTACCTCAACTTCATTTCGACGAACCTTATTTCTAATCGCGTTACCGACTAATGACCCCATACCACAACCAACAAGAGAGCCAGTACAGTGAGCACCTGCAGCGCGGCGAGTGCGGTAACAACACCGTAGGGTGCCGGTCTAGCCGCCCAACCCGTATGCTTATGCCCGTTCTCGGCTGGTGGGTTAGTGGGCTGAGGCTGATCTCCGGGAGCCGACGGGGTTAAAGGGGTTCCAGGAGGGGGAGATGAACTCCATGTCGTAGGAAGGCTACGCACATCATGGGGATCAGCCTTCTTTTGCAGCACTGTTGGCTCTGGAGATCGAGCACTCTTACTCAGTTGCTCGCCAGCACTGACCCAATCTGAGATTCCAGCTCGCGGTGGAGTACCACTACCGTACTGAGGAATACTGCCGCCTGTCGAGAACGGCGATCGGTCCGCGTGGGCACCATGACTTATGGACGCTTGCGGAATTTCAGAAGACTGCTGATCAGAGAACTTGATCGAGGAATCCGAGTCTTGTGACCAGCCGCTGGGTCGTTCATCCGTGCGAAAACGATGCTGTTGACGTCGGCGATGCTCACTTTGAACATCGATGGGCACCGTCTCAGGATCAGAACTCACAGTTATCGCCTGCTGGTTCGCCGCCCTACGCGATGGCGCAGAACCGTGCGGCGCAGGCCCCGCCGCTTGGGAAGGACCGGACCTCGCGTGCGCTGCCTGTGGTGTGGCCGGTT
>NZ_JASPFC010000070.1:0-4353 GCF_031296635.1 Actinomyces acetigenes | reverse complement strand
CTGGCGGCGCTGCACCGCGACGTCGTCGGCCCCCTGGCGTCCGGCGGCCGGGTGGGGCTGGGGGAGATCGGCGTGCCACGCGCCGGGCAGGTGCGTGCCCGGGAGGGCGGTCCGGGGGATGCGCCGCAGGGTGAGGAGCTGGCGGTGAGACTGGCGGGGTTGATCGATCTCATAGAGGCGCAGCGGGTACCGGCGCTGGTGCGGGCGGCCGTCGTGCACGCTGAGATGCTGGCGGCGCGTCCCTTCACCGCCGGGAACGCCGCAGTGGGGAGGCTGCTCGTGCGTCACCTCCTGGTGCGTGACGGGGTTGAGCCGACCGGCACGGCGGTCACCGACCTCTACCCCGGGCGGGTGCCGGCGGCCTACGCCGAGGCCGCCGGGGCCTACGCCTCGGGCACCATGGACGGGGTCGTGGCCTGGGTGGTGTGGCAGGCCGAGGCGGTGATCGCGGGGGTTCAGGAGGCCCAGCGCCTGTGCCGGGCGGTGCAGGCCGGCACCTGGCGGGCCGGCTGATCCCGGGGCGGGCCGGGCGAACTCGGGCGAACTCGGGGCGAGCCCGGCTCGACGCCCGGCCGGAGGACTCAGATGCCGCGCGTGCTGCGCGGGCCGCGTCGGGCCATGAGCCAGGCGGCGGTTCCCCCGACGGCCAGCACACCGGTCACGTGGGCGATGATCGAGGCGCGGGTCGACAGGCTCGGTGGCTCCCAGCGCGGCCGCAGCCGCACCGGGCGGGCGAAGTCGCGCACCGGCCAGTCCCGCTCCTGCGCCAGGCGCCGCAGGTCCCTATCGGGGTTGACTGCGACCGGGTGGCCGACGGCGCTGAGCATCGGCTCATCGGAGATGGAGTCGGAGTAGGCCCAGCACCGGGACGGGTCGATGCCGTGGGCGGCGGCGTCCTCGCGCAGCGCCACCACCTTCTCCGAGTGCAGCATGGAGCGGGAGATGCGCCCGGTGAACAGGCCGTCCTCACCGACCTCCATGTGGGTGGCCACGGCCCGGTCGGCCCCGACGAGGCGGGCGATGGGGGCGACCATCTCGGTGATAGAGGCTGAGACCACGACGACGTCGTGCCCGGCCCGGCGATGGCCCTCGATGAGGTCGAGGGCCTCGGCGTAGACGGCCGGCTCGATCGCCGTGGTCAGGGCGCCCTCCACGACCTCCACCAGGTCCCGGCGGCTGATACCGGCGGACATGAGGGCCAGGTGCTCCATGAGGCTGCTGGAGCGCTGGGTGCCGGCACCCACCAGGAGGTAGGGAATCTGGGCGATGAGCCCGTGGGCCAGGGCGCGGGAGGAGATGAGGCCGCTGCGTCGCATCGGGGTGCCCAGCGCCCAGGTCGACGACGTCGCCAGGATCGTCTTGTCCAAATCGAAGTAGGCCGCCGCGCGGTGCCCGGTGGGGGGCGGGCCGGCAGGGGGGCGCTCCGGCGCCCCCGGTGGGGCGGTCGGTGCCGTCACCGGTGACGTCGCTGGCTGTCGGGAGGGGACGCTTGCGCGGTCCTGCGCGCTCATGGACCCATCTCATCATGAGGGGACCTCCGGTGTCAGGCGTGTCAGCTCCGCGGTTGCCTCCGTCATCACCGCCGGCTCCCTGATCGGCCGCAGCCCTTCGCGGCGGACGCGGGGCCACAGGCCCGATTTTGCGACCCGTCTCCACAGGCCTGACGCCGCCGCCGGGCGCAGCCGCGGGCAGGCCCGCACCCTGGTGGGGAGTCGCCTGCGGCACCGCGATACCGCCATACAGGGCGCCGGCCGGGGAACCAAGAGGACGGCCGCGGGAACGGCTGACAGGCCGCGGGGAAGGGCGCGGGACAACGTTGAGACATGTGTAAGGAGAGGACGATGCCGGTGAGGATGCCCGTGAGGCAGACGCCCGTTCCCGCGGGGGACGGCAGGGGACAGCCGGAGCCGGGGGAGAAGGACCCGACGTCGGAGGCGACAGGAGTAGCCAAGGCGACGCAGGCAATCCGGGTCAGGCCGGCGACGGGGCGCAGGCCGGTGTGGGACGGCCGGGACGTCTCCTTCCCTCCCCTGAGACCCACCGCCGACCGGCCTGCGCAGCCCGGTGGTGAGGCGCAGGCGGGGGAAGGGGCGACGGGCTCGGGCCGCGCCGCCCAGGTCCTGGCCGTCACCGGCGCCCGCGGGGGCCTGGGGGCCAGTGTCCTGCTGCTGCACCTGGCGTGGGCGCTGGGCCGCGCGGGCAGGCGGGTGGCGATGATGGACCTCGACCCCACCGGCGGCCTGGACCTCCTGTGCGGGCAGAGCGTCCTGACCGGGCTGCGCTGGGCGGACCTGCCGGCCGAGGAGTCGGCCTTCCGACCCGGCCACCTCGTCGGGGCCCTGCCCGTGTGGCACGCCATGCCGGTCCTCACCGGGGACGTGCGCGGAGGCCCCCTGCCCTGCGCGGAGGCGGTCCTGGATGCGATGCGGGCCGAGCACGACGTCGTGCTGGTGGACCTGCCCCGAGGGGCGCCCCCGCCCCCGGGCGCCGGGGTCCTCATCCTTACCGGGCTCGACCTGCGCTCGGCCGTCGCCGCCGAGAGCATGGCCTCGCGACTTCGGGGCACGGCGCCCGCCGCGGCCCAGGCCACTGACGCTGAGGCCGCCGTTGTCCAGATCGCCGACACCGCAGCGGGGGTACCGGTCTGGCTCGTGGCGCGCCAAGTGGGTGAGGACGTCGTCGCCGAGGACCTCGAGCTCATCACCGGCTGCCCGGTCCTGGGGCAGGTCCCCACCGACCGGGTCCTGGCCAAGCGGCTGGCCCTCGGGGAGGACCCGGTGCGGGCCCGCTCGGCCATCAGGCGCGCCGCCGGCTCCCTGGCCAGGGAGCTGCTGCCCCGGCTCGCCGATGCCACGACGCCGGGGAGCTGCTCAGCGAGCCAGTCAGCGAACCAGTCAACGAACCAGCCAGCAAACCAGTCAGGCCATCAGTCGAGGAGGCAGTCATGGTCCCGGTGAGTCCCGATCAGTCTAGAGTTCCCGGTTCTTCCGGCGGGACCGGGGCAGACGGCCCCGAGCTGGCCCGCGTCCGCAGCGCCCTGGCCCGCGGCGTGGCCCTGGAGGAGGCACTCAACGACGCCGCCGCCCCCGCCACCGGGCAGGTGGGGATGGCGCGCCTGGGCCAGCGGGTGCGTGCCGACGTCGACGGCGCCGGGCCGCTCCTCCAGCCCCTCATCGAGACCGACGGCGTCACCGACGTCCTCGTCAGCGGTGGGCGCACCTGGATCGACCGGGGACACGGCCTCGAACCCGTCCCCGAGGCCACCATGGACGAGCCCGAGGTGCGGGCCCTGGCCGTGCGCATGGCCGCCTCCGCCCACAAGCGCCTCGACGACGCCTGCCCCGTCGTCGACGCCACCTTGCCCGACGGAACCCGCCTCAACGCGGTCCTGCCGCCCCTGAGTGCCGACGGCACCCTCATCAGCCTGCGCACCAAGCGCCGCCGCGGCTTCACCCTGGACGAGCTCACCACCGCCGGCACGATCGCCCCCGGCCTGGACGAGGTCCTGGCCGCCCTCGTGACCGGCCGCGCCAGCTGCCTGGTCACCGGCGCCACCGGCACCGGCAAGACCACCCTCCTGGCCGCTCTGCTCTCACTCGTCCCGGCCACCGAGCGCATCGTGTGCATCGAGGAGGCCAGCGAGCTGCGCCCCGATCACCCCCACGTCGTCCACCTCCAGGAGCGCGGCGCCAACGTCCAGGGCGTCGGGGCGGTCTCCATGACCTCCCTGGTGCGCACCGCCCTGCGCATGCGGCCCGACCGGATCGTCCTGGGCGAGTGCCGTGGCCCCGAGGTGCGCGACGTCCTGACCGCCCTCAACACCGGGCATGAGGGCGGCTGGGCCACCCTCCACGCCAACTCGCCCGCCGACGTCCCCGCCCGCCTGACCGCCCTGGGGGCGCTCGCGGGACTCGACGAGGCGGCCGTCGCCGCCCAGGCGGCCAGCGCCCTCGACGCCGTCGTCCACCTGCGCCGGCAGGCCGGGGCCTCCGGTGCACGCCGCTACGTCGCCTCCATCGGCGTGCTGCGGCGCGAGACGTCCCCGGCCGGAGCGGTCCTCATCTGCGAGGAGGCCCTGCACGTGGCGGGCGACGGCCGCCTGAGCCCCGGCCCGGCCGTATCAGCGCTGCGGGAGCGGGTCGGCCCGCAGGTCTTCGCCCGCACTGGCCTCGACGAACAGCTGGGCTCGGGGGAGAGGAGACCCACATGACCGGCACGGCCTGCATGACTGGCATGACCTGCATGGCGGTGGGCGTCGCGCCCCTGCCCCCGACCGGGCACCTGGCCGGCTCGGTGGGCGGGCCGGTGCCCGGCGCCTGGATCGCGGCGGTCCTGGTCGCTCTGGCCACCGCC
>NZ_JASPFC010000069.1:0-4464 GCF_031296635.1 Actinomyces acetigenes | reverse complement strand
ACGGGCGCGCCGGAACCGGCGTGAACGGGGTCAACAGCGCCGACGCCGCCGCGGGGGCCTACCCCCATCGTCACCTCCCCGCCGAGCCCGGCTTCGATGCCGCCGGCCAGATCGACGGCGAGCCCATGGTGCCCCTGGCGCAGGCCGAGCGGGCCCTGCACCACCTGGCCGCCCGCCTCCTCCACCAGCCCACCGTCATGGCCCGCCGCGCCGGCCAGGAGGGCCGCGAGGGGGCCTACCGTCAGGCTCTCGAGCTCGTCTGGGGCCTGAAGAGCGCAGGAGAGAACCATGACTGACGCCGCCGCGTCCGTGCCCGGAACCACCCAGAAGGCTCCCGCACGCCTGGACGCCCGCCCGGCTGCCCGTCCGGACACCCTCCCGGCCGCCGACCTCGCCGGAGCTGCGGCCAGCCTCCCGGCCGCCGACCCGCTGGCCCCCTACGACGCCGTCCTCCTGCTGTCCTACGGCGGGCCCCGCCGCCCCGAGGACGTCCTGCCCTTCATGCGTAACGCCACCGCCGGCCGCGGCGTGCCCGACTCTCGCCTCCTGGAGGTCTCCGGCCACTACCAGGGCTTCGGCGGCGCCTCCCCGATCAACGCGCGCAACGCCGAGCTGCGCGACGCCCTCCAGGCCCGCCTGGCCGAGCGCGGCTCGACGCTGCCGATCGTCGTCGGCAACCGCAACTGGCACCCCTTCGTCAGCCAGGCCCTGCGCGAGCTGGCCGACGCCGGGGCCCGCCGCGTCCTGGCCCTGCCCACCGCGGCCTTCGGCTCCTACTCCGGGTGTCGCCAGTACCGCGAGGACCTGGCCGGCGCCGTCGCCCTGCTCGCCGACGGCACGGACGGCTCCACCGGTGAGGGATTCGAGGCCGACGCCGCCGCCCGGGTCGGCGGGGACGGGGGCGGCCCCGTGGAGCTCACCGTGGACAAGACGCGCCCCTACTACAACACCCCCGGCCTGCTGCAGGCCAACATTGACGCCATCGTCGAGGCCTACGGGGCGCTGGCCGAGCAGGGAGTGGCGGCTACGGAGGTGCGCCTCGTGCTCGTCACCCACTCCATCCCCCTGGGCATGGAGGCCGGCTCCGCCCCGGGGGAGGGCCCCGAGAGCACTCACGGCACCTCCGACGTCGACGGCCCGACCGAGACCGGGCGGCGGGAGCCGGGTGTGGCCGCCGACCTGTCCACGGAGGTCTCCTACGTCGCCCAGCATGAGGCGCTGGCCGCCGTCCTCGTGTCCGAGGTCGCCCGCCGCCTCGGCCTGGAGACGGTCGAGGCCGACCTCGTCTACTGCTCGCGCTCCGGCCCGCCGCAGGCCCGCTGGCTCGAACCGGATGTCAACGACCACCTTGAGGCCCTGGCCGCCGGGCACCTGACCGACGGTAGCCCCACGGGCAGGCCCGGGGGCGTCGTCGTGGCTCCCTTCGGCTTCATCTCCGACCACATGGAGGTCGTCTTCGACCTCGACACCGAGGCCGCCCAGACCGCCCGCGACCTGGGGATGCCGTATGTGCGCGCCGCCACCGTCGGCACCCACCCGGCCTTCGTCGACTCCCTCGTCGACATCCTCGTCGAGCGGGCCGCCACCGCCCGCGGCGAGGACGTCCGACCCGACTCGACCACCGGCGTCGGCCCCTTCCACACGGTGTGCCCGGACTCGTGCTGCCGGCCCGGGACCCGCCACCCCGGCCGGCCCAACCGGCCCAGCCAGCACAGTCACCACGGGACCGACGGCGCCGGCCTCCGATAGCCCTAAGCCCAGCAGCTCCGATAAGAACCAGGAGAGGAAATGAGCACCGACACCCGCAGCCAGCACGGCCACCCCGGCGGTCACCCCGGTGAGGGGGGCCTGCACCGCTTCGAGGACGAGGAGCGTCGCCCCCACCGCGACCCGCGCGACGCCACCGATGTCGACCTGGAGGCCATCAACAACCAGTACCACTACACCCTTTACTCCGTCTTCCGCCTGACCCGACCGCTGCCCGCCTCCCAGCCCGAGCGCGAGCACCTCCTGGGGGAGAGCGCCAACTTCGTCGAGGCCGGTGGCGTGACGACGCGCGGCTGGTATGACATCGGGGGTCTGCGCGCCGACGCGGACCTGCTCGTGTGGTGGCTCGACGACGACCCCGAGGTCCTGCAGGACGCCTACCACCGCCTGCGCGGCAGTGCGCTGGGCCGCTACCTGGAGCCGGTGTGGTCCTGCATGGGGCTGCACACGCCCGCCGAGTTCAACCCTCGCCACGTGCCGGCCTGCCTGGCCGGGGTGGCGCCGCGCGACTGGGTCATGGTCTACCCCTTCGTGCGCTCCTACGAGTGGTACCTGCTCGACCCCGAGGAACGCTCGCGCATGATGGCTCAGCACGGGCGTCACGGCTTCTCCAAGTACCCCGACGTCAAGGGCTCGACGCTGTCCACTTTCGGCCTGAGCGACTATGAGTGGATTCTCGGTTTCGAGGCCGACAGTCTTGACCGACTTGAGGGGGTCTTGCACCACCAGCGCTATACGGAGGCGCGTATGCACGTGCGCGTGGACACGCCCTTCTACACCGGGCGCCGCGTCAGCCCGCAGGAGTGGGCCCAGCGCCAGCCCTGGGCCTGAGCGGTCCGGGAACCATTCACGCGTTGGGGGACAGGAGTCTCGTCCCCCAACGCGCAGGACGTCCCCGAACGTGTGAGATGTCCCCGTTTGCGAGGGGTGGCGACGAGGTATCTGCCGGCGCTGCTGGTGGAGGTCGAAGCAGGGGGCGGCTACCTATGTGGTGCAAGCCAGTGAGGAAATCGAGTTCGCCATATTAATCAGGTTGCTTTCGACTGGGGTTCCAAGGACGTAGCCGCGGATGGTGATCGAGATGAACTGCCCTTGCCCGCACTGGTAAACAAGCTCTGCGTCAGCAGATTCCGTGGATACTACGAGTCCGCTACCTTGGGGGGCTGACTGTAGAACAACTGGTTTCGCCCCGTTCTTCTCGGTCGCGATCTTGTCTGAAGGGATGTTGTCGCTATCCGTATGACCGTAGACTATCCTGAGAATGTTTTCATTTGAGTTCATAATGGTGCAGATTGTGTAGTTCTGGAGATGCACTGAATCGTAGGTCAAGTCATCTCCGTAGGAACCCAACAACGCCTGTACGCTTCGACCGGGGATGCCAGAGCACGTTTGAGCGGAACCGCTCGGAATGACGCTGGGAACCGTGAGGTCAGGCATCTTCTTGCGAGTATGGTCGTCGCGACTCCTTAGTAGGTGCCAAGAGACTCCTATCAGCACCAGAAGGGTCACCGTCAATAGGGCGGCAAGTATGGCGCGGGCGGGCGACTGACGCTGCGTTCGAAGTGTATTGTCGGAAGACCCGGAGTGGGGATCACGTCCGTTCACTTGATGTTGTCCACCTGTTATGGGATGTGTGTTTCCTGGAAAGTCTATTGGTTGATAGCTCTCGCTCGACTGTCTTTCGGTGCCCGTGGCCGTCTCAGTTCTGGCGGGGGCTGGTGTGGTTGGTGTGGTTGGTGGTGAGGGTCTGGACCTCGGCGACGGGGAGGTTGATGGTGCTGGTGGTGGTGAGTCCTGGCAGGGTGCCGTTGGCGCCGTCGCTGCCGGTGTAGGTCACGCTGTAGGCCACGGATACCGTCAGTGGTGTGGTGCCGCCCAGGTGGGCTGAGCTGCGGTTGAAGGAGATGGTGCAGGGGCTGGAGCCCTCGGGCATGCCGGAGTGCCAGGCGACTCCGAAGCCTTGGCAGGAGGCCTTCCCGTCGGGGGCCGACAGCTGTAGCCCTGCTGACGATGCTGTCACTGTGGCCGTGGTCGGGCCGGCGGTGGCGGTGGCGGTCACGGTCTTGGGCGTGGAGCCGGTGGCCCACACCCAGGTGTCCATGCCCACCAGGGTCGCGCCCTGGGAGCCGACCTTGGGGTTGGTCTCCACTGTCGGGGTCGGCAGCTTGATCGCGTTCCACGCGGCCCGGGCCAGAGTGGCCCCGTCCACCGGGACTCGTGGCGGCTGCTGGCCGGCCGGTACGAACACCGACGTGGGATTGTTGTTCACCTCGAAGAAGTTGTACATGATCCAGCCGAAGCTCTCACTGTCGGGAGCCCGTTCCTTCTTGCAGTTAGCGAAGTACCAGTTACCGTCCTCCTGGCCGTGCTTCTTCCAGTCAGGATAGTCCCTGGCCCCGACGTAGTCAGCACGCTTCTTCATTGCTGGGTCGCCCTGTGCCTCCTTGTACCGATTCTCCATGCCTTCCGCCACGGCGTACCCTGGGATGGGACTGTCGTAGAAGCACACCGGCAGGACCGTGGTGGTGGCCTGCGTGGACCACGACTCACTACCGCCACCATCACCGCCCCCGCCCCCAGGAGCCGCCGATTCTGACGTCACCGAGATCTGCACCTCATACCCCGCACCCTCAGACCCCGACACCGACGGCGTCACACCGCCACCGCGGCCGTCGCCAGTTTCATACGCGGTTGCCG
>NZ_JASPFC010000068.1:0-4522 GCF_031296635.1 Actinomyces acetigenes | reverse complement strand
GGCGCTCGCCCCACCGGCCGGGCCGGCGGCGCGGGCCGCGTACTCCTCAGAGATGGAGTTGTGCTGGGAGACAGGGAGGGGGGACTGTCGCATCACGGGTGCCTTACTCGTTCGATGAGGGCGTCCAGGACGGCCGCACAGCCGTCCCGCCACACGGGCTCGGTCAGGATATCGCCGCGGTCGCGCACCCACTGCGGCGCGCTGCCCATGACGACGCCGGCTCCGGCCCACTCGATCATCTCGACGTCGTTGGAGCCATCCCCGACCGCCAGGACGTGGGCAGAGTCGGCGCCCAGGCGGGCGATGAGCGCCTCGAGGGCGGAGGCCTTGGTGACGCCCTCGGGGGCGACGTCGAGCCAGGCCGTCCAGCCGATGGCGTACTCCACCGAGTGCAGCCCGGAGTCGGCCACGATCTGGGAGAAGCGATCCACGGGCATGCCCGGGGCCCGCAGGACCACGCGGGTAACCGGCTGGGAGACGAGCTCGTCGAAGGTGACGACCCGCTGGTCCTCGATGAGCTCGCCGTCGGGGAAGAGCCGGGAGACCTTGAAGCCGGCGCCGGGGTCCTCCACGGCGAGGATCCCGTCGGGCACGGCGGCGTGAAGGGTCTCGATGGCGGTGCGCGGGTCGAAGGTGCGCGAGTCGACCACCTCGTAGCCGCCGGGGGCGTCCGGGTCGAGCCGCAGGGTCAGGGCGCCGTTGGCGCACACCATCCAGCCGGCGGACAGCCCCAGGTGGCGCACCACCGGCATGGCGGCGGCGATCCCGCGGCCGGTGGAGATGACCACGGGGACCTTGTGGGCGCGCAGGCGGGCGACGGAGGCCATGACCCGCTCCGAGACGCTCCCGTCCATGTCGAGGATGGTGCCGTCGACGTCGAGGGCGACGACGAGCCCGTGGCCGGGCGCGAGCCGGGCGCCGCCGTCGGCCTCCAGGGCGTCAAGGTCCCGCATCCGGTCCTGGACGAGGGCGTGGTACTCCTCGTGTCCCAGGGGCCGACGGCGTAGAGCGTGCTCGCCGGTACCTGCGGCCTGTCCGGCGCCGTCCTCGAGGTGCCCGACGTACTCCGTGGAGCCGCCCAGGCGGGTCAGGGGCTGGCCGGCCGGGGCGATGCCGGTGGCGGGGTTGACGGCCGGACCGTTGCCGGTGGGGTTCACGGGGCCGGCCCTCAGGCGGTGGCGCCGACGGGCTCGATGACCTCCAGGCCGCCCAGGTAGGGGCGCAGGCCCTCAGGCACGCGCACCGAGCCGTCGGCCTGCTGGTGGTTCTCCAGGATGGCGACCATCCAACGGGTGGTGGCCAGGGTCCCGTTGAGGGTGGCCACGGGGCTCGTGCCTCCCTCGCGGCGCTCGCGCACGGCCAGTCGGCGGGCCTGGTAGGTGGTACAGTTGGAGGTGGAGGTGACCTCCATCCAGCGCTGCTGGGTGGGCAGCCAGGCCTCGCAGTCGAACTTGCGGGCGGCGGAGGAGCCCAGGTCCCCGGCGGCGGTGTCGATGACCCGGTAGGGCAGCTCGACCAGGGCCAGCATCTCCTCCTCCATGGCCAGGAGCCGGGCGTGCTCGGCCTCGGCGTCCTCGGGGCGGCAGTAGGAGAACATCTCCGCCTTGTTGAACTGGTGGACGCGGATGATGCCGCGGGTGTCCTTGCCGGCGGCCCCGGCCTCGCGCCGGTAGCAGGTGGACCAGCCCATGTAGCGCTTGGGCCCGGCGGACAGGTCGAGGATCTCGTCGGCGTGGTAGCCGGCCAGGGCCACCTCGGAGGTGCCGGTGAGGTAGAGGTCGTCGGCGGGCAGGTAGTAGATCTCGTCGCTGTGGGCGCCCAGGAAGCCGGTGCCGCCCATGACCTGCGGGGTGACGAGGGTGGGGGTGGTCATCGGGGTGAAGCCGTGGGCGACGGCGGCGTCCAGGGCGGCCGTCATGAGGGCCAGCTCCAGGCGCATGCCCCAGCCCTTGAGGTAGTAGAAGCGGGCGCCGGAGACCTTGGCGCCGCGGCGGGTGTCGATGATGTCCAGGCCCTCGCCGATCGCCAGGTGGTCGGCGGGCTCGAAGCCCTCAGCGGCGAAGTCGCGCGGCTCGCCGCCCTCGTGGCGCAGGACGACGTAGTCCTCCTCGCCGCCCGAGGGCGCCCCCTCGATGAGGTTGGCGAACTGGCGGGCCAGGTCGTCGAGCTCGGCGGCGGCGGCCGAGGAGGCGGCCTCGGCGGCCTTGACCTGCTCGGCCAGCTCCTTGGCGCTGGCCAGGATCGCCGGGCGCTCCTCCGGGGAGGCCTTCCCCACGGACCGGGAGACCTGCTTCTGCTCGGCACGGAGGTTCTCGAAGGCGGCCAGTGCCTGACGGCGGGTCTCGTCGGCGGCGATGACGCGGTCGACGAGATCGACGTCGGCACCACGGGCTCGCTGGCTGGCGCGGAAGGGCTCGGGGTTCTCACGAAGCGCACGCAGGTCGATCATGGTCCTGAGTGTAGTCAGGACCGCGCCCCAGACAGCATTCGAGCAGCGCCCCGGGCCGATCCGGGCCGCGAGCGCGACGGGCGACGGAGGCGGGGCGAGCCGGGGACGCCCGAAGTCACGGACGAGTGGCGGAGCCAACACTCGAGGGCGGAACGGGTGGGATTCGACGTCGACCCCCCGGCGGCCGGCTCACTGCCAGCGCCACCCAAGGCCCTGAAATCCAGGAATGATCCAGGAGATTGGGCGGTAGCGGCGTGGGGTCGCAAGGCCGCGACATATACACGCTCACCCTCACCCGCACCACCTCGGAACGGCGAACGTGACCCACACCCCTCTTACCAACGCAATCCACCTGTGAATAGAATCCATTTCAATCGGTGCGCCCTATCGTTCCCGACGGTGTTTCCGAGCCGCCACGTTGGAGACTCGCCCTCACCTCCCACCGCACCGCCCTCCCCGCTCCTCCCGGCTAGTCGTCTGTCCCCGATTTTCTGCCACTCCGTCATATCAGGCTCGCCGACCCCCATGAATGCGGGCCCCGACCACAGGACCACAACTCATGCCGACCACATCATCTCCGTCCTTCTCCCAGCTGAGGGCCTTCGTAGCGCTGTGCGACCACCAGCACTTCGGTGAGGCTGCCGCCGCGCTCGGAGTCAGCCAGCCCAGCCTGTCCCAGGCCATCACCGCACTGGAGAAGCGCGTCGGCGGCGAGCTGGTGGAGCGCACCACCCGCCGCGTCCTGGTCACCTCCCTGGGCGAGGCCCTGCTGCCCTACGCCCGGGACGCCGTCCTGGCCGCCGAGGCCTTCAACGAGGCCGCCTCCAGCCAGGGCGCCGCCCTGAGCGGCACGATGCGCCTGGGCGTCATCCCCACCATCGCGCCCTACCTGGCCCCCGTCCTCATTGACGGCCTGCGTGAGGCCCTGCCCCAGATGGACCTGGACCTGCGTGAGATGGTCACCGGGGACAACCTCGACCAGCTCGCCCAGGGGCGCCTCGACGCGGCCATCATCGCCTTGGAGGACGACCTTCAGCGCATCACCGCGATCCCGATGTTCGACGAGCGGCTCGTCGTCCTCACCGCCGCCGACCACCCCTGGGCGGGCCGCACGGACGTGAGCCCCGCCGAGCTCGACGACCAGCCCCTCCTCCTGCTCGACGAGGGCAACTGCCTGCGCGACCAGACCCTGGCCCTGTGCCAGCGCTACGGCTCCCACCCCCCGGTCGCGGTGGCCACCACCCTGTCGACGGTGACCCGCATGGTCGCTCACGGCTCCGGCGTGACGATCATCCCCGAGGGGGCGCTCCAGCTGCTGACCCCCTCCTCGGAGTACGGCGTCGCCTGTTTCGGCGACGAGGCGCCGATGCGCCGCATGGGCCTGGTGCACCGGGTCTCCTCCTCCCGCGGCGCCGACTTCGCCCAGCTGGCCGACCTCATCTCGCGCCTGGTGAGAGAGGCCGACCTGCCCGTCTCGCCTGTCAAGGCCTGAGCCCTTCCTCCGGGGCGCCTCTCGCCGGCGGCAGGCGCTCTCTCGCGTCCTCTCGGCCCGTTCCTGCCCGCCGCCCCCTGGCGGGCCGTGACCCAGGCCGCCAGGGAGACTAGCCTGCCCCTATGACGGGCGGCACCGACGGCGGCACCCGGGCGACGACGCGCACCGGGCGTCCGCTGGCCTGCGTCGTCGTCAACCCCTCCAAGCCGCGCGTCACCGCCGCGGTGCGCTCCCTGTTGGAGGGCGAGCTGCGCGAGGCCGGCTACGCCGGGCCCGTGTGGTTGGAGACGAGCGTCTCCGAGCCCGGCACGATGCAGGCGCGCCTGGCTCTGGCGGCCGGGGCGAGGCTGGTGGTGGCCGCCGGCGGTGACGGAACGGTGCGCTCGGTGGCGGCCGGCCTGGCCGGCACCGGGGCCCAGATGGGTATCGTCCCGCTGGGCACGGCGAACCTGGCGGCCCGCAACCTCGGGGTGCCGGTCGGGGATGCCCGGGCGGCGGCCCAGGTGGTGGCCCGCGGCGTCGATCTTCCCGCCGACCTGGCCTGGGTGCGCACCGAGCCCTGGTCCGATCCCGACGTCGCC
>NZ_JASPFC010000067.1:0-4944 GCF_031296635.1 Actinomyces acetigenes | reverse complement strand
GGCAGGCCAGCAGGGGCCGCACCCGCTCGGCCCGGTCCACCGCGCGCAGCAGGCAGCGCAGGCGGGCCGTCCAGGTCCCGGCCTCCTCGTAACGCTCGGCCCGGGACAGGGCCGCGATGCGCTCCAGCAGGGGAGCGGTCACCAGGTCGACCTCGCCCGACAGACAGGCCAGCACCTCGGCCGGCTCAGCCGGGACGTCGTCGTGGCGCACCCGCCGCAGCTCGCGCCCGTCCCAGCGGCCCAGACGCAGCACCGACTCGGCTGCCCGCAGGGCCTCCTGGCCCCTGCCGCGTGAGGCGAAGGGGCCCACCGCATGGCCGACCTCCTCCGTGGGCAGCACGGTGGTGAGCGCCAACCGCGGATCGGCCCGCGATCCTGAGCCCTGGGCCAGGTGGAGCCAGGGGCGGCGGCGCGGGGCCCGGGAGTGGCGATTGACCGGCGGGTCGAGCTCGGCGATCATCCGCAGCTCGCGCACCCGCGCCTCAATGAGCGTGGGTGTGGCGATGTGCCGCACGCTCACGGTGGTGTCCAGCATCTGCGCCACCTGGCGGCGCTTCTCCGCGGCGGTGAAGTAGGAGCGCACCCGGCGCTTGAGGTCCACGGCGCTGCCCACGTAGAGCACCTGGTCGGCCGCCGAGCGGAACTGGTAGACGCCGGGGCCGCTGGGCAGGGCGTCGGCCAGGCGGCTCTTGGCGCGGCGCCTGGCCGGGACCGGGTCGGAGGCGGTGGCCAGGTCCTCCAGATGCGTGACGCCGAGCGGCGCCATGACCTCCAGGGCCGCGTGCAGCACGTCCACGGTGGCGCGCGCGTCATCCAGGGCCCGGTGCGTGGGACGGGTCTGGGAGCCCACGAAGGCGGCCAGCGTCCCCAGCTTGTGGTTGGGCAACTCGCTGCGGGTCCAGGCCTTGCGGGCCAGCGCCAGGGTGTCCAGCACGCGGGGCTCGGGCCACTCCAGGCCCAGGGCGGCTGCGGCGCCGCGCAGGTGACCGACGTCGAAGCGGGCGTTGTGGGCCACGAGGACGACGTCGTCGGCCAACAGGTCCGCCCAGTCCAGGAAGGCCTCCATGCAGGTGCGCACACTGGGGGCGCCGGCCACCATGGCGTTCGTGATGCCGGTGAGCATGGTGATTTGGGCGGGGATGGCGACGCCGGGGTTGACCAGGGTGGAGAACTCCGCCAGCACCTGCCCGCCGCGCGCCTTGACGGCCCCGATCTCGGTCAGAGAGCGGGCGCCCGGCGCCCTGCCGGTGGTCTCCAGGTCCACGACGACGAAGGTCGCCCGCTCCAGGGGCGTGCCCATGTCGGCGAAGGACACCTGGGTCCCGATGGTGCTCACGGTCGCAGGCTAGAGGATGGCAGTGACATGCATCCTCGCCAGTCGTCGGGAAGTCGGTGCGAGCAAGGTGGGAAGCACCCTAGAATCATCCCCATACCCGAGCGGCACCGCCGGCTCCGGTGCCGTCCGTCTCCGATGGTGCAGGAACGTGTGGTGGCCGCCCAGCCAGCAGATCACAGGAGGCCCCGCGTGGGATACGGACCCATCAAGGCAACAGTCGGCCCGGCCCTGGAGATGCTCTACCAGCCTTGGATCCGCGGCGAGGAGAACATTCCCGCCGAGGGCGCGGCGATCCTGGCCTCCAACCACCTGGCGGTTATCGATTCCTTCTTCCTGCCGCTGCTGGTGGACCGCGAGGTCGCCTTCATCGGCAAGGCCGACTACTTCACCGGCAAGGGCGTCAAGGGCTGGGCGGTGAAGAACTTCATGAAGACCGTGGGCACGATTCCCGTGGACCGCTCCGGCGGCAAGGCCTCCCAGGCGGCGCTCCAGGCCGGCATCGACCGCCTGCGCTCGGGGCAGCTCTTCGGCATCTATCCCGAGGGCACGCGCAGCCCCGACGGGCGCCTCTACCGCGGCAAGACCGGGGTGGCCCGTATCGCCCTGGCCACCGGAGCCCCCGTAGTGCCCGTGGCCATGATCGGCTCCAACCTGGCCCAGCCGATCGGCAAGTCCATCCCCTCCACCCGGCACCGCGTGGGCATCGTCATTGGCGAGCCGCTGGACTTCTCCCGCTACAAGGGCCTGGAGAACGATCGCTTCGTGCTGCGCTCCATTACCGATGAGATCATGTACGCCCTCATGGCCCTCTCCGGCCAGGAGTACGTGGACCTCTACGCCGCCGACGTCAAGAAAGCCATGGACTCGGAGAAGAAGACCGCCGACGAGGTCGTCACCGAGATGCTTGCCGCCCAGGCGCAGGCCCGCCCCTCGGTGGCCCCCGTGACCGCGCCCGGTGGTCGCCCCGCCCCCGAGGTCTCCGTGCCCGAGCCGCCCGAGGACAAGAGCGGCAAGGACAAGAAGAAGGACAAGGCTGCCGATGACGAGGCCGAGCCCGGTGCCGAGTAGGGGCGGGCGCGGTTGAGCCCGGCCGGGCGAGGATTGCCTGACGGCTGACCAACTGGTTCCAGGACGCCGGTGTGCTGCGATAAAGTTACGGAATCTTCCTGTAGCATGCACCACACGATGAGGAGCGCTCATGGCTGCCATGGATCGCGACACTTTCATTCCCCTCGGGACATCGATTGTGAAGCTGCTCCTCATAGCCTCCGGACAGGGAGCACTCGCCACAGCGGTTGGCGAAGGTGCCGGGCTGTTGGCGAAGTTCCGGAGAACGCTGGAAATCGGCGGAAATCGGGCGGTCTTTGCTGAGAAGATCGCCGACGATGCAGCAAAGCAGCTGCTCCGAGAGCATCAGGGGATCTCCGAGGCTGACTGGCATGTGGCAGCCCGACAGGTGGCATCCCTCATCGACCGACTCTCGGAGAAGGAACGGCTTGCCGCGGGATACAACTGGGAAGAGTTGCGCCGGACTCTTCTTGACCTGGGTGGCACAGACCTGCGCAGTGATCTGGCGGACGAGTCAGCGAGGCAGGCCTTCGACTGGTTACTTGAGGTAGCGTGCCAACGCGTTGCTGATTGCTTCACTGAGAAGGAGGCGTTGGCCTCTATTCTCGAGAGCGTCGAGGAAGTTCGTTCTGGGATTCAACGGCTCGCTGAACGTCCCGCTGGAGCCTCCCAGACGCGCGCCGTCGTTGCTGACCATATGGAGGTGGTTCGCGACCTTGCTCCGGATCCTCTGGAGGAGCGCGAGCGAGAAATCGCGGAACTGACAGCATTTGTCCATGGGGCGCCGGACGTTTGGTATGCCATGGAGGCGGGCATGATTAGTGGTAAAACCGCCCTGATGTCCTCCTTCGCATTGAATCCGCCGAGCGACGTGCACATCGTGTCCTTCTTCATTCGTCGTATGGGTGGCGATGGGAATGACTGGAGAAGTTTCTCTTTCGTTGCTGGGGCTCAGTTGGCGGAAATTTTAGGAGATGAGTACACAGAGCGGGTTTCTGAGCCGGCATCCCAGAACACCGAGTTCCGTCAACTTTTGCGTCGAGCAGCAACGGCGTGCCAATCAGGCAAGAACCCTCGGCCTCTGGTTCTTGTCATTGACGGAGTGGACGAGGATTCCTACTACGAGCGACCAGATGATGCTGCAGCTAAGTCCATTCTATCGTTGCTGCCACGACATCTTCCCGAAGGCGTGAAGTTGGTGACGGCGTCTCGGCCGAACCCTCGGATGCCAGAGGATATAGTATGCAATTCTTCGAGGGTAATTGCCTCACTTAAACCTTCTCCTATTGCTCAAGAGAAGATCAATCAGAAGGATATTGAAACGTTCTTCAAGTCTGATCTCGCTGTCGATATCGGAGCATTTTTGGCGGCGTGTGGTGGCTCTTTGACTGTAGATGAATTGCGACAGCTGATCGCTAGGCATCGCCATCTTGAGAATGTGCCCAGTAGAGACGTCAAGGCGTGTGTAGATCATTCTCCTGGTCGTATGCTCATGCGGGTCAACGTCGGCTTTGGCGACCGAGAAGTCCCGTCCTACACTCTGGGGCATGATGCTGTTCTGCGCGCCGTGCTGCGCGAGATTTCCCCCGACAGCCTCGGAGAAGACGGTTGGGAGGATGAAGTCTGGTGGGCGGAAGTACGTAAAAAGTCTTTGGGACCATATCGCAAGATCATCCAGCAATGGGTGATGGTTCGGGCTGGCAAAGGTTGGGGTAGAGCAACCCCAGATTACATGCTAAGTGAAGCCTGCTTTGATCTCATGCTTAGTGACGAGGCGAACCGAGGCGCTACCGTTAAGGTGATGCTTGATGGCTGCCGTTATAATGAAATGCTGCGGCGCTATGGTAGAAAATCGTTGGTTCTGGGGGCAATAGAGCGCGAATGTGTCCAACTAATCGAAAAGAGTCATGGAAGGGGTTTTGATGACGCAATGACAGAACCTATCCTCTGTGCCACTGAGTTCAGGGAGCGGATTGCGAAATTCTCTAGATATATCAAACAGTTGCCTACAGTCAGTGTCTTATATTTTGCAGACGCCCCTGATTTGGTGTTAGATATGGTCATGGCGATCGATGATCGAAGGAATAGACTTAAGGCCGCTAAAGAGGTTGTGGAAACTACTGTAAACCTCGGATGCGAACGTAGTTATTTGTCAGTCATCCCTACTGTGCTTAACAGCGAATTATCTTACCAAGATCGTCGCAGTGAGAATATGTTCCTTCTGGTAGATATTCTCGTGCTTGTGGTCGCTGAGCTTGGTTGTAATATAGATATTGATCTCAAGGATCAAATTGTTGAAGTAGTTGCTTCTGTGTTGTTAAAGTCGAGGCTTCTCGGGGTGTTTTCTCGATTTGGGGAAATCGATGCTTTAGGTGAGGGCTACTATGTGGATGTCAGTATTATGCTTGCAGCCGAGTGTGTGTCGGAGAAGATTGATGATCCTAGGTGGCGTGCGAAAGCCTTGACGCACGTGGTGAGTGGGCTGGTAAGTGCTGGTCATGTGGATCAGGCTTTTGAGGTTGTGGAGCGCATTGATGATC
>NZ_JASPFC010000066.1:0-5078 GCF_031296635.1 Actinomyces acetigenes | reverse complement strand
GATCCCGACCCTCGTGGAGTAGACCGACTCGGGCGGAGCCGGCTCGGTGCGGGCGGGGTCGGCGTTGAACCATGACCACCGGGCCTTCGCGCGGGCGCCAGATAGAGCTCGATGTTTGAGGTCATGACGTTGGTGACGTGTGATGGGACCCGGGTGGCGGGGGCTGGGTGCGGCAGACGACGCAGGGTCGGAGGCAGCTGTGGCGGTGGTTCCACACCGCGACAGCGCCGGGCTCTGCCACCAAGAACCCCGGACTCACTCCCGCGCGGCCCGGTGTCCACAGCGCTGACATGAACGAGCCTGCCGCCGAAGCACCCCGTGGGGATCGTTGGAATCCTGCGGTTCTTCTTCGGCGCGCGGCGCCGGTGCGCCTGTGATGTCAGCGCTGTGGATACCGGCAAGCCGTCAGGCCTCTTCCCTCGGCTTATCGTCGCCCCCAGGACGACCAGCACCATCCCGGAATCTTGTCTGAGCGAGTGTCTCAGAAGCCATGACACTCGTTGTCTCACAAGTGAGGAGACAGCACAGCACCCCAAGGTACGACCTGGTGCCCTACAGTGCGAACGCGCCTCGGTATACGGTACCCCGGGGCTGCGATCGCTGCGATAACCTGGGGGCGGCGCGCTCGCGCCACACCCGGTAGCACGAACTGCACGGTCCGGAGGAAGTCCGGATGACGCCGTCGGGGCCGCAGGCCCCGGATCCGCCCAGACCTTGTCGTGGGCGAGCGACAACCAGGCGTTCGTCACCCCGGGGACGCCGCTTATCGGTTGTCACGGGGACTCCTGCTGCGCCGGGTGCGATCACTCGCACCCGAAGGAGCCCTCCCCATGTCGCACATACCCGCCTCGGACAACCAGGCCCGCGTCCCCGCCAGTATCTCGGCCCAGTTCACTCTCTACTTCGATGGCCGCTTCTGGGTCGGTGTTCTTGAGCTTCACGAACGCTGTCGTGGAGCTGACTCGAATGATCAGGTAGGCGCTGTGCGGGCTGCGCGGCACGTCTTCGGGGCCGAGCCCACCGACGTCGAGCTCTACGACTTCCTCCTGGCCCGCAGCGGTGAGCTCATTGACCGCGCCGCAGAGTCTCCTGCGGTACCGGCCTCCCGGCCGGCGGGTTCATCGTCGGCTCGTCGCCCCAACCCCAAGCGCGCTGCCCGGCAGGCCGCCAAGGAGGCAGCCCGGACGCGCCCATCCACCGCCGCGCAGGCCGCCCTGGCCGCTGCCCGTGAGGAGACCGAGGCCCGTGCCTCCCGTGACCGGAGTCGACGTCGTCGCCAGAAGGCGGATGAGGACTGGGCTCGACGTCGTCAGCGGGCCAAGCGCCGTCACCGCGGCCGATGACGCAAGCTCGCTGTTCCGCAAATCGCGGCGGTGAGGGCGCCCCTCCAGGGGCGTGGGACGGCCGCCCGCGACTGCGCCGAGTGGCCTTGGCGCGTCTCAGGGACAGGAAGCGGAGCGGCGCCCGGAGTCAACGAGGGCTACGCTATGGCAACACGGCGTCGTGAAGCGCTGGCCATCCCCCTGAGGCCGGCTCCTAGCGACGCCGTTCCAGTCCGTCTGCCCGAGAAGGAGCCACTCATGCCGCAGTACCGCAGCGCCACCTCCACCCACGGCCGCAACATGGCGGGCGCCCGTGCACTGTGGCGTGCCACCGGCGTCAAGGACTCCGACTTCGGCAAACCGATCATCGCCATCGCGAACTCCTTCACCCAGTTCGTCCCCGGGCACGTGGGCCTGCGCGACGTCGGGCGCCTCGTGGCCACCGAGATCGAGGCCGCCGGCGGCCTGGCCAAGGAGTTCAACACCATCGCCGTCGACGACGGCATCGCCATGGGCCACGACGGCATGCTCTACTCCCTGCCCAGCCGCGACCTCATCGCCGACTCCGTGGAGTACATGGTCAGCGCCCACTGCGCCGACGCCCTCGTATGCATCTCCAACTGCGACAAGATCACCCCCGGCATGCTCATGGCCGCCATGCGCCTCAACATCCCGACCATCTTCATCTCCGGCGGCCCCATGGAGTCGGGCAAGATGACCGCCGCCGACGGCACCACCCGCAAGCTCGACCTCATCGACGCCATGATGGACGCCGCCGACCCCACCGTCACCGACGAGACCATCAACGCCATCGAACGCCTGGCCTGCCCCACCTGCGGCTCCTGCTCGGGCATGTTCACCGCCAACTCCATGAACTGCCTCACCGAGGCCCTTGGCCTGGCCCTGCCCATGAACGGCACCCTGCTGGCCACCCACGCCGACCGCGGCGAGCTCTTCAAGCGCGTCGGCCACCAGATCGTCGAGATCACCCGGGCCTACTACGAGCACGACGACGCCTCCGTCCTGCCGCGCTCCATCGCCACCAAGGCCGCCTTCGAGAACGCCATGAGCCTGGACATCGCCATGGGCGGCTCCACCAACACCGTCCTGCACCTGCTGGCCGCCGCCCAGGAGGCCGAGGTCGACTTCACCATGGCCGACATCGACCGCCTCTCGCGCAAGGTCCCCCACCTGGTCAAGGTCGCGCCGTCAACGCACCTCTACCACATCGAGGACGTCCACCGCGCCGGCGGCATCCTCGGCATCCTCGGCGAGCTCGACCGCGGCGGACTGCTGGAAACCACCACCCCCAACGTCCTGCGCACCACCCTGGGCGAGGAGCTCGCCGCCTACGACATCGCCCGCCCCGGCCCCGACGGCGTCCCCGGTTCCCAGGTCAGCGAGGAGATCCGCACCGGCTACCTCGCCGCCCCCGCCGGCGTGCGCACCACCGAGATGTTCTCCCAGGCCTCCCGCTGGGAGTCCCTCGACACCGACCGCGCCGCCGGCTGCATCCGCGACATCGAGCACGCCTACTCCGCCGACGGCGGCCTGGCCGTCCTCTTCGGCAACATTGCCGAGAAGGGATGCATCGTCAAGACCGCCGGCGTGGACGAGTCGATCCTGACCTTCTCCGGGCCCGCCGTCGTCTTCGAGTCCCAGGAGGACGCCGTGGCCGGGATCCTCGGCAAGCAGGTGAAGGCCGGCGACGTCGTCATCATCAGCCACGAGGGACCTCGCGGCGGCCCCGGCATGCAGGAGATGCTCTACCCGACCACCTACATCAAGTCCATGCACCTGGGCAAGGAGTGCGCCCTGCTCACCGACGGGCGCTTCTCCGGGGGCACCTCCGGGCTGAGCATCGGCCACGTCTCCCCGGAGGCCGCGGCCGGCGGGCTCATCGGCCTGGTGCGCAGCGGCGACATCATCGACATTGACATCCCGCGCCGCGCCATCTCCGTGCGCCTGAGCGATGAGGAGATCGAGCGCCGCCGCACCGAGGAGGAGGCCCGCGGCGAGGCCGCCTGGACCCCGCACGTGGACCGCCCCCGCAAGGTCTCCGCGGCGCTGCGCGCCTACGCGATGCTCGCCACCAGCGCCGACCTGGGCGCCGTGCGCGACCTCAAGCGCCTCGGGATCAAGTAGCCCGACAGGGCCGGAGGGGCCGGGCCGGGTTGACCAACTGCAAATTGAAGATCGCTGTCACTCACGCCTAGAGTTTGCATGTGACAATCGTTCTCAGATCGCTGGTGGTGCGCTCGTGCGGCACGACACTGGTCAACGGCGTCTCCCTCCGCCTCGCCCCCGCAAGCCGGACCGCCCTGGTCGGCGCCTCCGGAGCGGGCAAGTCCCTCACCTGCGCCGCGCTCGCGGACACCCTCCCGGCCTCGCTGGAGGTCGCCGGCTCCCTGACCATTGAGCCCGACGACGCCGACGCAGGCAGCGACCCGCGCGCGAGCTCCGCCCCAGGAGGCGAGGCCGGCGGCGTCAACCTGCTGGGGCTGCCCGCCGCCCACCGCCCCCGGGGCAGCCGCATCGCGCTGGTCGCACAGGACCACTCCACCGCCCTGCACCCGCTCATCGCGGTCGGCCGCCAGATCGCCCTGGCCTCCCAGGCCGCCGGACGCACCCGGGACGAGGCCCGCCGGCGCGCTACCGACTACCTCTACGCCGTCGGGCTCGACGAGTCCTTCGCCGACCGTGTCCCCGGGCGCCTCTCCGGAGGCCAGCGCCAACGCATCAGCCTGGCCCTGGCCCTGGCCGCTGAACCCGTCCTCATCATCGCCGACGAGCCCACCACCGCCCTCGACGTCGTCGCTCGAGCCGAGATCCTCAGGCTCCTGACCTCCCTGACCAGCCTGCCCGAGGCCCCCGCCCTGCTCCTCATCACCCACGACCTGCCCGCCGCCGCCACCTGCGAGAACATCGTCGTCCTCCACGACGGCACCATCATCGAGTCGGGGGACACCCGCTCCGTCCTGACCCGCCCCGAGCACCCGGTCACGGCCGCCATGTGCGAGGCCAGCGCCGAGGAGACCATCGACGGGGCCCTGGCCGCAGCGGGAGCCGCCGCATGAGCGGGTTTGAGACCCGTGGCCTGAGGCGCTCCCACCCGGGGGCGGGCGGCGAGCGGCGCGAGGTGCTGCACGGCGTGGACCTGCGCCTGGAGCCGGGGGAGAACGTGGCCCTCATCGGACGCTCGGGATGCGGCAAGACGACGCTGCTGCGCGCCCTGCTGCTGCTCGACTCCCCGGGACCGGAAGACGCCGGCGAGATCCTGCTCGACGGCGAGCCCGTGCGCCGAGGCGGCGCCCGAGCGTTGCGGGCCTTCCGGCGGGCGGTGCAGTACGTGCCTCAGGACGCCGCCGCCACCCTCCACCCGCGCCGCTCGGTGCTGGCGCAGGTGAGCACCCCGTTGCGCACCCTGGGGGCAGTGCGTCATCGCGATGACGCCGATGCGCGGGCTCGGCAGGTGCTGGATAGGCTCGACATTCGCCGCGAGATCTGGGAGAGCCGGCCCCACGAGATCTCCGGCGGCCAGGCGCAGCGAGTCTCCATCGCTCGGGCCCTGGCTCTGGCCCCGCGCTACCTCCTGCTCGACGAGCCGGTCTCCGGGCTCGACCCCGCCCTGCGCCGCCAGACCCTCGACCTGCTCGCCGCCATCGAGGCCGACTCCGAAGCCGGCACAAGCGAGGAGGAGCCCGACGCCAAGGCCGGCGCGAGTGGTGAGGCTGAGCCCGCCCCGGCTGCCTCCGG
>NZ_JASPFC010000065.1:0-5135 GCF_031296635.1 Actinomyces acetigenes | reverse complement strand
GTAGGCGGCTGGGCACGGATAATCGAATAGTGTCCAGCACACAGACGACGACGGTGAAACGCGCTGCCCGTGTAGTCGTCTCGGTGGTCATAGCGACAGGGAAACGCCCGGACCCATTCCGAACCCGGAAGCTAAGCCTGACAGCGCCGATGGTACTGCACCCGCCAGGGTGTGGGAGAGTAGGACACCACCGAGCACAAACCCACTGGTTCAGCCCCCGAGGGGACTCCATGACGGAGCACCCCAGGGGGCTGAATCTGTTTCTGTGGGGCGCTCGTCTCACCTCGATCGTCGAGAAACGGTACGGTCGCCCGTCCGGAGCTCATGCCTGGTCCACACAGTCAGCACAAGGGGCCAGCGAAAGGGGCTCGCGCTCGGCGTCGCCTCGCACCTGCTGCGCGTGGCCGTCGGCGAGAACACGGCGGGCCCCACGAAAGGCTGCCCAAGGCGAGATCGCCGGCCTCACGAAAGAGACTGTGAGTGGCACCGCCGTCGTCGCACTGCGCTTGCCCGCGGGGTCCGGGAGCGACTTGGCCCGAACTGACAGTCCCGCAGTCCGCCCCAGGAGCCGACGGGCCGTACTCATCATCGGGGGCGCAGCGGCGCTGAACTCGCCCACCGATCCCGGCACTCCTGCCACTGACGAATCAAGCCCCGAACACCTGGCGCTCGCCGTCGTCGACGAGCTGGAGCATCCTGGCGGCGAGCAGTACGTCACCGTCGTCGCCGCGCCCCGAGGCGACTCAGATCCAGGACGACAGGAACATGTGGGAGGCCCAGAAGCTACGTGAGACCGTCTGCCCGGTCCAGATCGGCCACCAGAAGGCCGTCGCCGCGCAGGCCAGGAGCGTGACCACGATGATGAGACAGATGCCCTCGGTACGGATCTGCCACGTGGGCGCCATCGTCCACTTCGCCAGGGAGGCCCACGGCCTGCGCCGGGCGGGCTGCGGCGCCCCGCCGTCGGACCATTCCGGCATGGAGGCGCCCGACGACGTCAACGAGGCTGCGTAGCCGGTCAGCTCGTCATAGGTCCGCGCCTGGGCCGCATCGGCCCTGGGGTTGGCGGTGGGGAGGTCGGGTTCGAGATCGTCATTGACGTCGGTCAGGTTCGGGTTGATGCGGTATATGCCTGGGTCGGTCTCCTCCATCGGCGGCGTCCACACGGGCGTGCGCGCGAACTGCGGGCCGAACCCCAGGAACCTGGCGCCCATGCCGCGCCACGGCCGGATACCAGGGCCGATCTGCCGGCTTCGGAGGGCCTCCATCTGCGCATCGGCGCTCGCCGAACCAGGCAACGGTGGCAGCAGCCCGGATGCCATGCCCAGCGCCAGCACGAGGACGAGCACGACGCAGGGCACGAAGGCCACCGTGTAGAAGGTGAAAATGGTGCGATCCCGGTACTGGAACCACGGCACATACAGGCCCAGGTAGCCGATAAGAGGCACCCAGGCCCGCCAGTCGCGGTTCTTTACCCCGATGATGACCACGGCCACCAGCGCCACCACAGCCGACCACCAGATGACGATGTTCCCGATCGAGGTGATCGCCTGAATGCAGTCCCCGCTCCCACAGGTCTGCGGCACCTGGGCCTTGTCCTCCCAGAAGAAAGAGGTCGGGCGGGTCTGCAGCAGCCAGCCCGAGGGCTTCGACTGGTAGGTGTGCGGAGCATCCAGGCCCACGTGGAACTCGTACGTCCTCAGGTGGTAGATGATGAAGTCGTTGATGGTGTAGAGCACCGAGTTGTTGACGTGTCCGGGCAGCCACGGGACAGGAATCGACCCGCCATTCTTGAGCTGGCTCTCCGCCCAGCCGTGCATGTAGGCGCCGGGGTGGGTGAACCAGGACCGCCAGCAGGCGATGTAGACCACGGTGGCCGTCGGTACCATGTGGAGGAAGTCGCCCATGCCCCGGGAGACGGTCCCCTCCAGGAACCAGGCCCGTGCCTGGACTCGCCGCAGTGCGAGCGTGTCCCAGATGACGACGACGATGCCGGAGGCCACCATCAGGTAGAGCCCCGACCACTTGATGGAGCAGGTCAGCCCCAGCGCGATGCCTGCGGCCAGCAGCCAGAAGCGGAAGGTGGCGTGCGGGGCGCGCGCCCCGGGCCTGGTCCCCGCCATCCTGCGAGCCAGTCGCGTTCGCGCCCACTCCCGGTCACGGACCAGGCAGTACAGGGTCACGGTGGCGAAGAAACCGATGAACACGTCCAGCAGCCCGATGCGGGACTCGGTCAGGGACACGCCGTCGATCGCCAGGAACAGCCCGGCCAGGCCGGCCAGCAGCGGTGAGCGCGTCAGGCGCATCGTCAGGCGCGCCAGCAGCATCACCGTGAGGGTTCCGGCGACGGCCGGCATGAACCGCCACCCGAAGGACGACGCCGGCCCGAAGATCTCCATGCCGGCGCCGATGAGCCACTTGCCCAGCTGCGGGTGGACGACGTAGGCAGCGTTGCTGGTCAGCTTGGAGAAGTCGCCGAGGGCGAAGGACGCGTCGGCTTTGTCCCCCCAGGTGGCCTCATAGCCCAGGTGCCACAGGGAGTAGGCGTCCTTGACGTAGTAGATCTCATCGAACATGAGCGTCTTGGGGTGGTTCAGCCCAATGAGGCGCAGTAGCGCGGCGATGACGCCGACGACGACGGTGACGATCCATCCGCGGACCCTCACGGCGCGCGGCATGTCCCAGAACAGACCCGGTAGACGTATCAGCTCGGTGAGGAGCCACATGACGACGGAGGTGAACCACCGGCGGAGTCTCGGGGCTCGAGGGGGGGCCTTTTTCAGCCCGACAAGGCGCAGCAGGGCTCCAATGACGGAGACGAGACCACTCACGAAGGAGATGCCGAGCCTCGTGCCGAGGACTCTCTCATGGTCCACCGGTCCCAGCCCGAGCCGGGTGCGCAGCTCGGCCTCGGTGCGCTCGGCGACGGTGGGCTCCGTGACGGGTTCGACGGCGGGCTCTGCTGGTACGGGGCCTGTGGGCTCGGCCTGCCCCTGGGTGGGTTCGGCCGGTACGGGGTCCGCGGCCTCATCCCTCCCTGAGGCGGGTTCCTGTGCTCGTTCCTGCTCCGCGTCCGGGCCGCAGGAGCTGTCGCGGGTCTGTTCGGGGGACTGCTCTGGGGCCTGTTCGGGGGACTGTTCGGGAGACAGCGCGCTCGGAGTCGTCACACCCCGAGTGTAGGCGGCAGCCTCATCGAGGGTGCACCGAACATACTGTGTCCTATGACTGAGAGCAGCCTGCCCGCACCAGCCGCCGTCGGAGACGGCCACGATGACAGTCTTGGCCCGGCTTGCCTGCCCGGATCCACTACTGCCGACGCCGCCGCCCCCGCCGCCCACAGCCCGGACCTGCGCGGCGGGACGATCACCCTGGCCGCCACCCCGATCGGCAACGTCTCCGACGCCTCCTTGCGGCTGCGTTGCGCCCTGGAGCAGGCCGACCTCATCGCCGCCGAGGACACCCGCCGGCTGCGGTCCCTGGCCCAGCGCCTCGACGTCAAGCCCGGTGGGCGCGTCATCGCCTTCCACGAGCATAATGAGCGCGAGCGTGCCCCCGAGCTGCTCGAGGCCGCCCGCAGTGGCTTACGCGTCCTGGTGGTCTCCGACGCCGGTATGCCCTCGGTCTCCGACCCCGGGTACCGGCTCGTCCAGGCCGCGGTGCGCGAGCAGGTGCCCGTCACCGTTGCACCGGGCCCCTCGGCGGTGCTGACCGCTCTGGCCCTGTCCGGGCTGGCCTCCGACCGGTTCTGCTTCGAGGGGTTCCTGCCGCGCAAGCCGGGGGAGCGGCGTCGCGCCCTGGAGTCCCTGGCCAGCCAGGAGCGCACCATGATCTTCCTGGAGTCCCCCCGCCGCGTCCACGACTCCCTGACCGCCATGGCTGAGGTCCTCGGCGACGACCGCCCCGCGGCACTGTGCCGGGAGCTGACCAAGACTCATGAGCAGGTGCTGCGGGGCTCCCTGGCGGAGCTGACCCGGGCCACGGCCGACGGCGTCCTGGGGGAGGTGGTCCTCGTCGTCGCCGGAGCCGAGCCCCTCGTCGCCAGTCCTGAGGCCGCCGCGCACAAGGCCCTGGCGCTGGCCGAGGCCGGCACGCGCCTCAAGGCGGCTGCGGCCCAGGCGGCAGACGAGGGAGGTCTGCGTCCTAACGAGGTCTACCGTGCGGCCCTGGAACTGCGTGAGGGCACGTGAATGTTCGGGGGTTAATGCGGGGGCTTGGGTGGTTTCGGCTCGGCAGGGGGTGGGGTTTTGCTGACGGGTTTGTGGGGTGTGGTGGTGTGGTGGGTGTTACTGTGCGGGTTATGGGTTTTGTGAGGGATGAGGATCTTGAGTGGGGTCCGGAGTGGATTGAGCAGCAGATTCAGGAGGATCTGCTTGACTATCAGGACTTGCCTCCTTTGGGTGTGGGTCGGGTGGTGCCGGAGGAGTACTTTGAGCGGTTTGGGGGTGTGTTTCCTGAGTCGGTTCTGTATATCTGGAGGCGTTTCGGGTTTGATGGTTTTGGGCAGGGACGCTCGTGGATCACGGATCCTGTTGAGTGGGCGCCGGTGGTGGACGCCTGGCTGGAGGGCATCGAGCTTCCCTTCCCTCCCCAGCGCTGGCACTGCCTGACACGCACTGCCCTGGGGCGGATGCTTCTGTGGGGGGAGATCTCCGGACCGGCTGTGACTGTCGACGTCATCGACGGAACGATCAGACCGAACTCCAACGAGGCGGAGAACATGACTGATCCGGTTGTCAGGGAGCGCAGCGGCTGCACTGTTTTCACCAGCCCGCGTGGCGACCTGTATGACGATGAGGTGACGGGTCGGTCTTTGGCTGTGGAGGGGATTGAGCGTCTGGGGGTGCCGGGGGCTGATGAGGTGTTTGGGTTTGTGCCGCCGTTGAGCTTTGGTGGTCGGGTGAGTGCGGATCGGTTGAGTGTGCAGAAGGCTGTGCCTTACCTGGTGGGGCTGGCGCAGTCGACCCCCAGGTACCTGGGGGTCGATCTCATGGCTGCCTGGGGCGGGGCGGCCACCCAGTTCCTCATCGACCAAGGAGCCATACCCAACAGCACAGACACAGGCGCCCCCGATGGCCAGGGTGGCCCTGGTGTCTCAGGCGAGAGCACCCCCGACACCCCCAGTGGCCCTAGTGGTC
>NZ_JASPFC010000064.1:0-5285 GCF_031296635.1 Actinomyces acetigenes | reverse complement strand
GGTTGGGGACCTGGCTCGCCGACTGGCTCCCCCTGGCGATGGCCGGCGGGGTGGGGGCCGCCTGCCGCTGGGGCGTGGACGCCTCCGTCAGCCGCCTCAGCGGCCGAGCCGCCCGGGAGGCCGCAGCGGGAGCCCGGCAGCGGCGTCGTTCCGGGGTGCGGGCACTGTTGATGCCGTGGATGCTGCGGATGCCGTGGGGCACCGTCGTCGTCAACGTGACCGCCTGCCTGCTCATGGGCCTGCTCGTGGGTTGGGCGGCAGACCCGCCGCACTCCGGGACCTGGGCCGCCACCGCGCTCACCGTCCTGGGGACTGGCTTTCTGGGCGGGTACTCGACCTTCTCCACGGCCTGCGTCGAGGGGGCGCGCCTGCTGCTGGCCGGGCGGTGGGGGCCGGCCCTCGTGCATGCGACCCTCATGACGGCGGCGACGCTGGGCGCCGTCGGGCTCGGGCTGGTGACCGGCGCAGCCCTGCGCTAGAGCGCCACCCGGCCGGTCCCCCACTCACTTCGACACTTTGACCAAAACTTCACAAACGACGCGGCTCCGGGTCGATTATGAAGATTCGGTCGAAGTGTGTCGGTCGGGGATGCGCGACGACGCCGTCCCCGGGCCGATGAGCTTCGGTGACCTTCGTGAGCGCGCCGTAAGCGGCTCGTGAGCGCCCCGTGAGGTTGGCGGGCCTGCCGAGATCAGCCTGAGACGGCTGTGACGAACTGTGCTCTCATCAGCCTGATCAGGCGTATTGCGGGGCGTACCTCCTCTGACAGACTCGCTGCCATGAGTGTTCAGCCGCCTTCTTCGACGCCGACGCAGACGCAGTCGCGGACCAACCGCGCCACGGTGATCACCCTCGTGGTCATCGCCGTCATCCTGGCCGTCCTCGCCGCGGTGCTGCTGCAGAACGTCGCCTCCCGGCGCCATCAAGCCGCCGCCACCAGCCAGACCTCCGCCTCCGATTCGGCCGCCGCGGTCCCCGAGCCCGATCCGGCCCCGCCGGTCGCCGACCAGCAGACCCTGGAGCTCATCCACTCCGAGATCCACCGCGACCCGGCCGACGCCCAGGCCAAGGGAAAGGTCGACGCACCGGTCGTCATAGTCATCTACTCCGACTTCGCCTGCCCCTTCTGCACCCAGTTCGCCCAGAAGGTCGAGCCCAAGCTGGACAAGCTGGTGAAGGAGGGCACGCTGCGCATCGAGTGGCGCGACCTGGCTCAGATCACGGAGACCTCGCCCCTGGCCGCTCAGGCCGGACGGGCCGCCGCCAATCAGGGAAAGTTCTGGGAGTTCCACGACGTCGTCTACGCCGCCGCCGACCCCAAGGGCCACCCGACCTACACCGAGGACTCCCTGGTCGACTTCGCCAAGAAGGCCGGGGTACCGGACCTGAAGAAGTTCCGCACCGACATGACCGCCGCCGAGACCGTCAAGGCCGTCGCCGAGTCCACCAACCACGTCCACTCCATCGGCATTCAGGGGACCCCGTTCATGATCGTGGGCGAGACCTACATCAACGGGTACAAGGACGCCAACTACATGACGGCCGTCGTCAAGAGCCAGGCCGCCAAGGCTAAAGAGGCCAAGGGAGCCCAGGCAGCCACAGGTGCCGCGAGCCCGACGAGCCCCGCGGCACCGGCGCGCTGACCACCACGCAGCGGAGCACCGACGGGGCCCGGCGGCGCACGCACGCCCACCCCACCCCGAGGCTCTTCCCCCGACTCGCCCCACGGGCGGGCCGGGGGACGCTATTCTTCCACCACCTGTCCCATCGATCGTCTGACGAGCAACGACGCAAGCAGCGACGTCACCAACGGTCGTCTCACTAAGGAGCGCGAGCATGGCACTGAGCATCGGAGTGGATGTCGGCGGAACGAAGATCGCAGCCGGCATCGTCGACGACGACGGGAAAGTTCTTCAGACGATTCGGCGCGACTCCCCCGCCTTCAGCCGCCAGGCGATCATCGACACGATCACGACGGTGGTGCGCCGGCTGCGGGAGGACTTCCCCGACGCGGCCACCGTGGGTATCGGGGCGGCGGGCTTCGTATCCTCCGACCGCAACACGATGGCGCACGGCACCAACCTGGACTGGACCGGGATGCGGATCGGCGACGTCGTCTCCGAGGGCGTGGGCCTGCCCGTCGTCGTCGAGAACGACGCCAACGCCTTCGGGTGGGCCGAGGCCCGCTTCGGGGCGGCCCGGGGCAAGCGCAACGCCCTTATCGTGGCCATCGGCACCGGCGTGGGCGGGGCCATCATCGTCGACGGCCACCTCCTGCGCGGGGCGGCCGGATTCGGCGGGGAGATCGGGCACATCAACGTCGTCCCCGGCGGACGCCCCTGCGGGTGTGGCCTGCGCGGGTGCCTGGAGCGCTACAGCGCCGGCACGGCCCTGGGGGTCAACGCCTGGGAGCTGGCGCAGTTCCGCCCCGACTACGCGGCCCGCATCATCGAGCTCTCCGGCGGCAACCCGGAGCACATCTCCGGCAAGGCCGTCACCGCCGCGGCCCGCGAGGGGGACCCGGCCGCCCTGGAGTGCTACGAGCAGCTCACCCACTGGCTGGGGGTGGGGCTGGCCGACATGTGCGCGCTGCTGGACCCCGAGGTCATCGTCATCGCCGGCGGCCTGGCCGAGGCCGGTGACATCCTGCTCACCCCCACCCGCAGGGCCTTCGCCGAGAACCTCACGGCCGGCCCCCACCGCCCCGCCATCCCGGTGGTGCTGGCCGAGGGCGGTCAGGAGGCCGGGCTCGTCGGCGCCGCGGACCTGGCCCGCCAGCCCTGAGGGCCGCGAGGCACCGGCCGGGGGAGGTGACCATGCCGACACCGACCCACGAGATATAGCATTTGCTATATTTGTGTCATGTCTGTTGTGGAGACGCGTCAGAACCTGGTCTCCGTCGCTCAGGACACGGATGAAGCAGTCCGTCAGGCTCGGCATCAGCTGGTTGCGGCCGTACGCAAGGCCTCCAGAGAAGGCATGTCCCAGAAGGAGATCGCCCGGCAGATCGGGAGAAGCCAGCCGGAGGTCTCCCGGCTCCTACGCTTTCATGGCACCACGCCGCTGGCCAAGCAGCTGCGGACTGCACGCCGAGAGGTCATCGAGACGGTCAAAGCGGCCGGTGGCTCGAATGTTCGCGTTTTCGGCTCCGTGGCCACCGGGCAGGAGCACGAGGGCTCCGACATCGACCTGCTCTTCCGCATGGATCAACCACTCGGGCTCATGGATCTGGCCGGGCTGGAGATCGAGCTGGGGACCATCCTGCATGCCGACGTCGACCTCGTGCCCGACACCAACATCCGCCCAACTATGCGCGAGCGGATCCTCTCCGAGGCGGTCCCGTTATGAGCCCCGCAGGACGAACAACTGCAGAAATCATCGCGGAAGCCCCGGAACATTTCGATACCGCCATCAGTTACTCGCAGCGGAATCTCTCCGACCAGATCGTCATCGACGCAGTCGCGATGAGGCTCTCAGCAGGTGTGGAGGCACTTGGAGCGCTGGATCCAGATACCCGCACACGTCTTCTTGGCGACCAATGGCCGAGAATGCGGGGGATGCGCAACCGTATCGCTCACGACTACGGCTTCATTGACGACACCATCGTCCGACAGACTGTCCTGGTGAACCTGCCACCGGTTGTGGAGGCACTGCGCGCCGGGGCGCAGGCCTGAGCTCAGTCCTTGGTGGCCCGGCTTGAGTCCGCGGGTGCAGAGGCGCCGACACCGTCGCCGTCACCCCCGACGCCGCCTCCGCCGTCGGCACGCGTGGCCAAGGCGCCGGCCTTCTCAGGCTCCTTCGTCTCAGCGCGCTTCTCGACGACTGCCCGGCCGTAGTCGGGATCGGCCTCACCGACGCCGTCGCCGTCGAGGTCGAGCTGGTCGAGCACGCCCTGGTCGAGCTCATCGGGGTCACGCACGGGCGAGTCGCCGGCGGACAGGAAGATCCCCACCCAGCGTGAGCGCGAGTCGGAGTCAATGAGGAGGGCCTTGACGAACAGGGTCAGCGGCACCGCCAGGATCGTCCCCATCGCCCCGATGACGGTGGACCAGAACAGCAGGCACAGGAAGGTCGTCGTCGTGTTGAGCCCCACCGCGTCCCCGGTGAACTTGGGCTGGATGAGGGACTGGATGACGAAGTTGGCCGCCGTGTAGGACAGCACCACCCACAGCGCCGTCCAGGGGCCGGAGTCCACCAGCCCCAGGATCGCCGGCGGCACCACGCCCAGGACGAACCCGATATTCGGGATGTAGTTGGTGATGAAGGAGACCACGCCCCAGGTGATGGCCATCGGTACATCCAGGTACCACAGGGTGACCGCGTTGATGACAGCCACGATGAGACCGAAGACCGTCGAGACCATCCAGTAGGAGCGCACCGCCTCACAGAAGGAGACCAGGGCTGAGGCCATGCCCGGCTTGAGGACGCCGAGGGCCGCGGTGCGGATCTCGATCTTGGCGGTGTCGAACATGAGGAAGACGACCACCATCGACATGACGCCGAGCATCGCGCTGGCCGAGGTCAGCTGCCCCAGGACCGACTGGGCCACCATGACGAGCTGGGAGGTGTCCAGCACGTTGGTGACCTGCTTGAGCACCGTGGACTGGTCGACCCCCATGCTGTTGAGCTGGGTCTCGATCTGCTTCCAGATCGCCTGGAACTTGGGGGCGTACTGCGGCAGGGTGTCGACAAGCTGGGCGACGGCGACGGCCAGGGCCGCGAACAGCAGGACGACGAAGGCGAAGATGAGCACGATCGCCGCCGTCGCCGCGACCACGCGCGGCACCCGGTGGCGCGTCATCCAGGACACCAGCGGCCGGACCGTCACCACGAGGGTCAGGGCGAAGAAGGCCGGGGCGAAGAGGTCCTGAATGAGGTAGAGCCCCACCGCGCCAATGGTCAGTGCCGCCAGGAGGTAGGCGATGGTCTCCCCCTGCGTGCGCTCCCCGGGGACGGGAACGGAGGCCTTCCGAGCTTTTTCCGACACAGCTGCCATGGGCGCATCCTCCCACGGACGGGCGGCGCGCTGCGCCCCGACGGGCCTGTACGCGTCGTGGGAGCTCTCCCCGTTTCGCGCTCGCGGCAACGGCGCTGGGGCGGCAGTCCGGCGGCAGCCGGGTGGCGCTCCGGTGGCCGCGGCCCCGCCTCAGTCCACCGGCAGGACCTCGTCCAGCCAGGCGTCGACGGTGCGGTAGAAGACCTGCGGATCGCTGCGGCGCACCTGGTGGCCGGCCCCGGGCACGAGGACCGGGGTGATGCGGGGGTTGCGGGCGGCGGTGGCCAGG
>NZ_JASPFC010000063.1:0-5299 GCF_031296635.1 Actinomyces acetigenes | reverse complement strand
CGGCGCTGCCGGCAGCACGACCGGCACCGCAGGCACCTCCCCCCGCTCCGCCTCCGGGCGGGGTGCACCGGCTCTGGGCGCCTCGCACATGGAGCGGGCCGCCGACCTGCGCCAGCGGCTCATCTACTGCCTCATCCTGTCGGTGCCGATCATGGCGATCTCCATGGTGCCGGCCCTCCAGATACCGGGCTGGCAGTGGATGGTGGCACTCATGGCGCTGCCGGTGGCGGTCTGGGGTGCCTGGCCCTTCCACAAGGCGGCCTTCCGGGCACTGCGCCACGGGGCCTTCACCATGGACACGCTCGTGTCCCTGGGGGTGATCGCCGCGACCGGCTGGAGCCTGTGGGCGCTGGTGCTCGGCGGGGCCGGGCACATCGGCATGCGCATGAGCATGGAGCTGCTGCCCCGCTCCCAGGGGCATGCCGCCCACATGTACTTCGAGTCGGCCGCCTGGGTGACCACCTTCCTCCTGGCGGGCCGCTACGCGGAGGCGCGCGCCAAGTACCGCTCAGGCGACGCCCTGCGCGCCCTGCTGGAGCTGGGCGCCAAGGAGGTGACCCGAGTCGTCCTCACCTCGCCGTCAGGCAGCCGCGACGCCGTCGACGTCCTGGACGAGGACGGTGCGCCGCGCGCGGAGGCCACCCGCACCGAGGAGCGCATCAGTATTGAGGACCTGGCTGCCGGGGACCTGTTCCTCGTGCGGCCGGGTGAGAAGGTGGCCGCCGACGGCGTCGTCGTCGAGGGCCGCTCGGCCGTGGACGCCTCACTGCTCACCGGGGAGTCCGTACCCACCGAGGTCGAGGCCGGGCAGGCCGTCACCGGGGCGACCGTCAACACCTCCGGCGTCCTGCTGGTGCGGGCCACGGCCGTGGGCGAGGGGACGACGCTGGCGCGGATCGGCCGGATGGTGACGGCCGCGCAGGCGGGCAAGGCCCCCGTCCAGCGCCTGGCGGACCGGATTTCGGGGGTGTTCGTGCCCATCGTCCTGGTGCTGTCGGCCGCGACCCTGGCGGGGTGGCTGCTCACCGGGCACAGCCCGCAGGCGGCCTTCACCGCGGCGGTGGCCGTGCTCGTCATCGCCTGCCCCTGCGCGCTGGGTCTGGCCACGCCGACGGCGCTGCTGGTCGGTTCGGGACGGGCCGCCCAGCTGGGCGTGGTCATCAAGGGTCCCGAGGTGCTGGAGTCGACGCGGGCGCTGGACACGATGGTCATGGACAAGACCGGCACGGTCACCCAGGGGCGCATGAGTCTGGAGGTTGAGGCCTGCCGGGAGGTGGGCGACACCGCGGGTACTGGCGCAGACTCCGCTGCGGGCCTGGCCCCGCTCGGGGAGGAGGCGCTGCGCCTGGCGGGGGCGGCCGAGTCCGCCTCGGAGCACCCGGTGGCCGCGGCCATCACGGTGGCCGCCCGCGAGCGCCTGGGTGACCTGCCGGCGCCTGCCGACTTCTCCAACCACGAGGGCCGGGGCGTCTCCGCGACGGTGGAGGGGCGCCGGGTCGCGGTGGGCCGGCCGGGCTGGCTCGCCAGTGAGGTGGGCGCAGAGGTTCCCGAGGCGGTGCGCTCCGCCGTGGAGGAGGCCCAGGACTCCGGGGCGACCGCCGTTGTTCTGGCCGTGGGCGGGGCCGGTGAGACCGCGAGCACTGGGACCGAGGCGCCCGACGAGGCCGACGCCGTCGATACGGTCCGTGCCACTGGAGCCGACACCGCCGCGGATGGCGCCTTCGACGCTTCCCAGACCGTGCGGGCGCAGCCACTGAAGGCGGTGGCCGTTCTCGTGGTGCGGGACACGGTGCGGCCCTCCTCGCGGGCGGCGGTGGCGGCGCTGCGCGAGCTGGGGATCCGGCCGGTGCTGCTGACCGGGGACAATGCCCGAGCCGCTGAGCACGTAGCGGCCCAGGTGGGGATCGATGCCGCCGATGTGCGCGCCGAGGTGTTGCCGGCAGACAAGCGCGACGTCGTCGCCGACCTGCAGGCCCAGGGCGCGGTGGTCGGCATGGTGGGTGACGGGGTCAACGACGCCGCCGCCCTGGCCCAGGCCGGTACACAGGGGCTGGGTTTCGCCATGGGATCGGGGGCGGACGTGGCCATTGAGGCCGCCGACATCACCCTGGTGCGCACGGACCTGGACGCGGCGGTGGCGGCAGTGCGGGTGTCGCGGGCAACCCTGCGGATCATCCGCCAGAACTTGTTCTGGGCCTTCGCCTACAACGTGGCCGCGATCCCGCTGGCGGCCGCCGGGTTGCTCAACCCGATGATCGCGGGGGCCGCCATGGCCGCCTCCAGCGTCATCGTGGTCTCCAACTCCCTGCGGCTGCGTCACGCCGGCTGACCACGGGCCAGGGTGCGGGATGGGCGTCGGGGAGTAGCGGTGTCCCGCCCCTGGCTGGTTCATACGGTCAAGTGCCCCTGTGCGGGGGGCCTCCGTCAGGATCTCGGTGGGTGGCCAGCACGAGGGGTCAGGACCTGGGCCGCCGCAGGGAGCTGTCGGAGTGAGGTCAGAAGGCGTCAAGATCCTTGAGGTGAATGACCTGCCGATCCTGCCGTCCGTCACTCAGAACGACGGTGATCTCGACGTCACCTTCGCCGCCGAACTCATCGAGATCCGAAGGACTCATGTCAGCGAGCTCAGCAAGGTCGGGATCGTCGCTTATGTCCGCGAACTCATCGTCATTGCTGTCGGCCTCGTTATACTCTGGCCTGTCCTCCCAAGGAGACAGAAGGAGGTTCTCCTCTGGGGATAGGATTTCAGGCGCCTCCGTTGGCATGTATTCGAAGTAGCCCTCAGACAGGGCCGCTAACTTCCGAGAGCGGAACGGGGGAACACCCCGCAGGAAGTAAAGACATTCGTTACCCGGAAGGCGAGAAATTTCATCTGCCGTCATGAGCTCACGACCTGACGAGCGATATGACCGGGACCAGGATCCCTGGGCTCCTCGCTGATCCGAGTTGTCTTCCTGGGTGATGGTCTCCTTACCCAGCCTCTTGGAGATAAACTCGGTTGTGGACCCCTCATTTCCTCCCAAGAAGAGCAGGGAGTCACAGTTTCCAACAATAGTCTCCCAGTCATCCTTGTAGAGTGCTTTCCCTTGAGAGTAGTTCTGCAGGATAACGGAGGTGGAGATGCCGCGCGAACGCATCACGGCAATTTTACGCTCAAAGCTGGGCATTTTGCCGATATTGGCGAACTCGTCCATGTAGCACTGCACTGGAACCGGAAGTCGGCCACCAGAATGATCCGCGATATAGATGTTCTTCTCGAAGAAGGTCTCATAGAAGATGGATGCCAGGAAGTTGAATGCCTGGTGGGTGTCGGGGATCACAAGGAACAGTGCCGTCGGGCGCATTCCAATCTGGTCCGCCTTGATCGTATCTGATCCCAGTATTCTCCGCATGGGCGCCATGTGAAGGGGAGCCATTCTAACCCCCAGAGAGATGATCACTGACTTCTTGGTCTCGCCCGCGCCCTGCGTGTACACATTGTACTGAGAGCATGCGAACCGAAGACCTTCGAACATTTTGGCGCTGGCCGGGTCGGAATCTGGATTCTTTTCATACTCGGCAATGTAATCCTTCGTAGAAAGGAATAGCTCATCGACCGAGCTGAGCGCTTCCTCGTTTTGCTCAGAAGCCGTCATTCTTGACAGTAGCTCGACGACATCGAGAAGCGTCCCCTTCCCACCCTTGGAGAAGTAGACCATCGCAACAAGGGCGGTTAGCAGAGCCCTTTCCGCCTTTTCCCAGAAATCGCCGCCATCGGCGGGCTTCTTTCCTGTCGTGTTCGTGATGAAGTTTTCCGTCAGAATTGCGCAGTCGACTTCCGCCTGGTCAGGGTTGAAGTACGCAAGAGGATTGAAAGTGTCGGATCGAGCGAAGTCAACAAGATTGAGGCACCGTATTTCATACCCGAGTTCAAGGAGCTTGTTTCCCGTTGCCGCGAGAACCTCACCTTTGGGGTCCGTCACAACATAGGAAGTGTTCCCCTGATGAAGATTAGGCATCACGAAGTAGCGCGACTTACCTGAACCAGAGCTTCCAATAACAAGAGCGTTGAGGTTTCGCTGGGTCTTCCGGGAATCAAGACTCAAAGATTCGGTACGAGTGAAAAGAATATCATTCGACCGGTTTCCAACGTAAGGGCGAATGTCCCGGGGAGTCGCCCATTTTGCCGAACCGTGCTCCTCTCCTGGGCGAGTGGCTTTTCTGGCACCCACATGATAAGCCCACATCATCAGGATCACCGCAGCGAATCCCGCTCCGACGAGCATGTCAGTCGTCTGCCAGGAGACGTGGAAAGGACTCTTGAGGTCGAACCAGAATCTGTCCATCACGTCACTGAAAGTGCGGCCTGAGGCATGGTCAGTCCGTATCTGCCAGGAGATTTTATCTCCGATCCACCAGGAAATCAGAGTCACTGAGGCGAGAATGACATATCGGATTCTACTCATTATTCTTCCTCCGAAATTTAGTTGCTGTAGAACGCGAGTGTCAGCGCGGGACCCCGAATGACGGCGGCTTCATTGGCGCACTCCGAGGGGCACCCAGGCCGGGCATCGATCTTGCCCCTTTATTTCCAGGCACATTATTGCGATGCATCTTCTGGCGAGCCTGACGAATACCGTCGATATGCTTCTGCGGCCCGGAAAGCGCCGGCTTCGGCCTGCCGGGATTCGTACCACGAGGAGTTCTGGGTTTCAAATTTGGGCCGCCAATCTTTTGGCTACGACCACGGAGGATATCGCCGAGGCTTGATAGCCCCTTCATTAAGGAACTAGGATTATTCGCACTGATAGTTACTTGGACGTTGCCATCTCCTCCAATCTGGGCAGCAAGATTCACTCCCTGCTGAAGAAGGCTTGCCTGAATTTTTGCGAACAGTGAGCTACTCACCCCTTTGGCGCCCACGCCGCGCCCGAGCGGAGCCTGCTTCCTGGAGAGCGAAATTGTCCCGTTCTTGATGGAGTTCGAGTTCGCCAGCATCGCCCCTTTATGCCCAAGTCCGGCAATGTTATGAAGGCTTGAATGAGTTAACCGATCAATACTGGCAAGTAACTGAGGTACCCCTCCAATCATCTTGATAGTGACTTCCATGGCTGCTTTGGCTGTGTCATCTGCGAGCATAACGACCTCTACTAATGGTGACGGAACAGAATGTGCTGATGTTGGCAGGTAATTAATTATTTTAATACTCTTTGGCCACCTTTCGTAATTCTTAGACTCAGTTCAATTATGTTACTTCACTCGTTGACGCCGAGGCAGTGAATTGATCTAGGTGAACACTGTCCTTGATTCGGAGAATAGG
>NZ_JASPFC010000062.1:0-6363 GCF_031296635.1 Actinomyces acetigenes | reverse complement strand
GCGGGGCGTCCCGGTGGGCTCAGCGTTGCGGGAGGCAGCGGCGTCGGGCCGCGCGGCGGCGGCGGTCTCCTCGCCCGGCGCGCTCACTTGCCGACGGCCTCGGTCCAGGTGCCCAGCCATTCCTCGCGGTGGGTGGTGATCTCCTTGGGCTCGACCTTCACCGGCGACTTCGACAGCGGGCCGAACTTCGTGAGGGCCTCGGGCAGGGCGGCGTCGGGCAGGACCGGGTACATGTACATCTGGCCGGGGATGTCCTCCTGGACGGCCTTGGAGAGCATCCACTTCACGAAGGCCTTGCCGCCCTCGGGGTTGGCGGCGCCCTTGAGGACCCCGGCGTACTCAACCTGGCGGAAGGCGGTGTCCAGCAGGGCGGAGGTGGTGCTGGAGCTCTTGTCCTTGGAGACCGTGAAGGAGGGCGAGGAGGCGTAGGACACGACGATGGGGTAGGTGCCCTTGCCGCTGCCGGAGAAGTCGGTCTCGTAGGCGGCGCTCCAGTCCTCGGCGATCCGGGCGCCGTTGGCGACGAGCTGCTTCCAGTAGCCGGCGAAGGAGCCGGCGCCGAAGTGGCCGATGGTGGCCAGCAGCCAGGCCATGCCGGGTGAGGAGTTCGTGGGGTTGATGGCCACGAGCAGGCCCTTGTACTCGGGCTTGGTGAGGTCCTCAAAGGTGGCCGGGGGCGTGAGGCCCTTGCCGGTGAAGTAGCCGGTGTCGATGTTGAGGCAGACGTCGCCGACGTCGATGGGCGCCAGGGCCGGGGTGTCGGCGACGACGTAGCTCTCGGCGCCCTTGGGCAGGGTGACGGTGGCGGAGGTGTCGATGACGCCCTGGTCGAGGGCGCGGGTGGCGTAGGTGTTGTCGATGCCGAAGACGGCGTCGCCCAGGGGGGCGTCCTTGGTCAGGACGAGCTTGTTGACCAGGGCGCCGGCGTCCCCGGAGGTGGCGACCTTGAGGGTGTAGCCGGTCTCGGAGGTGAAGGCCTTGACGAGGTCCTCCGAGACGTGGAAGGAGTCGTGGGTGACGACGGTGACGGTCTTGGAGTCGGCCTTGGAGTCGGCTTTCTTGCCCTTGCCGCAGGCGGCCAGGCTCAGGCCGACGGCGCCGGCGGCGGTTCCGGCGAGCAGGGCGCGGCGGCTGAGGGCCGGGCTGGGCCGGCCGGGGCGGTGGGTGGACTGGATACTCATGTGTGCCTCCTGGATGGTTCTCCGGAGGGCCCGGCGACCACCTGCGGCGCGCCGGGGAGATGGTCTCGACTTCCTTCGCCGGTACTAACCGGAGCAGGTTCGAGGGTCTGCGGGCTTCCGCACTCTCAGCGCCGTCGGCGGCGGCCCATCGGCCAGTGGCGGCCGGGCCGACGACGGGGCGCTCCCCTGTCGTTGCAGGTCAACTGTAGTTCGAGGGCGCCCGCCGATACCAACCCCGTCCGGCCCGCGCCACGCGCCCGAGCCTCGCCGCGGCACCCACCCGCATCACCCTCCCGCGCGTTCGTACCGTAGGCCACCGGTTCGTACCGTAGGCCACCGGTTCGTACCCTGAACCCCCGAACGCGCGACCTACCCTACGAACGCGTGGGGTCGACAGCCGACACACGGCCGGCCCGGTCACCTCACCCCAGGGAGGAGCCGGGGCGCGCGCCGTCGTCCGAAGGGTGGAGGGCTGCCTCCCACGAATCGTTCCAACGACGCTCACACCCACCGGCCGCCGCCTCCTAACCTGATCGCATGAGCGCAAGGCGGTCAAAGCGGCGTCTGCCGGCTCCGCACCTGTGACGAGCGCCGACTCGTCGGCCCCACCACCCCGCGCCTCAGAAAGACCCGACACCCCCGCACCACGAGAGGAAGCCACCCCATGAGCACCCCCTGGTTCCTCCCCGCTCCTCTGATCGACGTCGCCGCCCTGGCACTGTGGTGGGGGCTACTCAAGCTCTCGCGACGCCGCGACAACCGTCGGCTGCGCAACGGAATCCTGTTTCTCCTCCTGGTCGGCGCTACGGTCAGAGCACTGCTCCACCTGGCCTCCCTCATCCCCGCCCTCTCGATCCCGGTTGGACTGGGCAGCGTCGCCTTCTTCCTGCTCATCGCCCTCATGCCGTTCCTGCTCATGTTCAACGGCGTCGTCCTCATCCGCCGCGAGGGCCGGCGCCTGAGCAACCTGCTGTGCCTGGCGGCCGGCCTGGGACTCATCGCCACGCCGATGGCCGCCGTCGCCCTCGTGGCCACCGCCAACCCCTGGGCCCTGCTGGTCGCCGCCCTCATGTTCTGCGCCTGCGCCTACCTGGGCGTCTTCCTCCTCATCTTCCTGGGCCAGACGGTGGTGCAGCGGATCTGGGGTGGGCGCCGGGCCATGCCGCACCCCGACGTCGTCGTGGTCCATGGCGCCGGACTCATCAACGGGAAGGTCGGGCCGCTGCTGGGCTCGCGGATCAAGGGCGGCATCGAGGCCTGGCAAGACGAGGAGGCTCTGCGCCCCGGCGTGCCGCTGCTGGTCATGAGCGGCGGACAGGGCGCCGACGAGCCGGTCAGCGAGGCGCGCGCCATGGCCGACTACGCAATCGCCCGCGGCGTCCCGCCTGAGCGGATCCTCCTGGAGGACCGCTCGACGACGACCCGCACGAACATCTCCTACACGCGCGACCTCCTGGCCGAGCGCGGCATGACGGACCCGCAGGTGCTGCTGGTGACGAGCTCCTTCCACGCGGTACGCACCGCGATCCTGGCCTCCGACATGGGGGTGCCGTGGGCGGTGGAGCCGGCGCGAACGGCCTGGTTCTACATCGTCAACGCCTGGCTGCGCGAGTACGTCGCCGTCCTGACCTACCGGCGCCGCCCCGCCCTGGCCTGCGCCGGTATTGCCGGGGTGTTCGCCGTGCTGTACGCGCTGCTGGCCATCGGCGCCCAGACGGGGATCATCGGCTGAGTGAGGCGGGCTCCTTCGCTCAAGAATTTCAGAACGATTGTTCTTGACTGACCGTTCCAGAACGTCTATTCTGAATTTATGGGACGACGACGCACCTTCATCGAGAGCGAGGCCATCGGCTCCGCCACGGCGGTCTTCGCCGAGCGCGGTTTCGCGGGGGCCTCCGTGGACGACCTGGTGCGGGCCACCGGCGTCAACCGCGCCAGCCTCTACGGGGTCTTCGGCTCCAAGGACGGGCTCTTCCAGCGCTGCCTCACCGAGGCGCTGGCCGCTCTGAGCCCTGCGGACACCTCAGGCAGCCCGGCCGACGCCGCAGAGGCGGGCCACGAGGAGCTCGACCTGGTCCTCGTGGCGCTCATGGAGATCGCCCCCGGGGACCCGGCCGTGCGCGAGGCCCTCGAGGTCGCTTTGAACCGGGCGGGCGTCACCGCCGAGGCGCTGGGCCGGCGCCTGCTGGAGCGGGCCGGCGCCACGACGTCGAGCTCAGCCTCATCAGCCCCGACAGCCTCGGCCTCACCGCCGACGTAGCCCACCCCGACCCCGCACTCACCTGCCAGACCGCGACCCCACGACCACCCAACCAACCTGCCCACGAGAGGAGCAGACATCATGAGCCGCAACACCGTCACCATCACCGACACCACCTTGAGCGTTGAGCCGCACGGGCTGGACAAGATGTGGTCCTACACCTCCCGACTGGAGTTCCCGCTCGCGCACGTGCGCGGCGCCACGCACGACCCCGGCCTGCGCCACGAGCCCAAGGGCTGGCGCGGGCCCGGACTGCAGGCGGGCAGCAAGCTCTCCGGGACCTTCCACGCCGAGGGCACGGCGCAGTTCTGGAACATCTCCGGTTACGAGAACACGCTGGTGGTCACCCTGGAGGACGAGCGCTTCACGCACCTCTACCTCACGGTCGACGACCCCGCCGGCCTGGCCGCACAGATCAACGCCGCCATCCGCCCCGCCCAGGCGTGAGCCCAGGAGGCTTATTCACAGCATCCGTCAAAGGTGCTCTGACTGCGCAGATGCTGGAGTCGGCTAGCCCTGTGAATAAGCCTCCAGGTGTGAGCCCGCCGCCTCATCCAGGCAGCGGCTCGACACCACACGCTATGACACCCACCATCCTCCCGCGCGTTCGTAGGGTGGGGCGCCGCTTCGAGCCCTGACCCCAACCCACCCACACACAGCAAGGCAACCACTCCACCATCGACACCAAGAAACCGTCCTACCGACTCACCCCACGACCATCCCGACGCTCCGAACGCGCGGCGCACGGTACGACCACCCAGGCCCGGCAGTTGGCGCCACTCGGGCCCGGACTGGCTGCGGTGTCGGCCGGGAGGTACCACACGCCCCGGCCGCCCTCACACGCGAAGGGGGAGGCCACCTCCAAGCACGAGTCCGGCGGCTGGCGCCACGCGGGCGGGACTGGCTGCTGCGCCGTCGGCCCGGGAAGCACCACACACCTCAACACCCTCGCACGCGAGGGGGCAGACCGCCTCCAGTCGACTGACTCAACCAGATTGCTTCAGCCCCGTCTTCTTTGAGGACCTCCCGGTTCGCCAGCAGGCGACTCCGGCCAGCAGAGCCAGCGGCCCGATGACGCCTGTCGCTGAGCCTGCGTTGGTCCACACCGCTATCAAGGGCAGCGGCACGAGGAGAAGCGCCGCCCCGACAGCCGCGGCGAAGGACTTTGAGTGGAGTGCCAGCAATGCGCAGGCAATGACGGCAACGGAAGCCAGCGACAAGACTCTTCCCGGACCCGACCAGTTGACAGCAACAAATAGCACAGCGAAAACAATGACGATGGAGTACGTCAGCACGACACTCAAGCTGCTGTTCTCTCGCAATCCATACACCCCCATCAAGCAAACGCGGTGACTACTCTTCAGCGAACAAGCGCCCACCAGCCAGCACTCCCCAGCCATCCTAACCCTTCAGGAATGACCGAGAAACTTCCCACACCTCATTAAATAATTTACCAGGGCGCACTCACGAGCACAAGGTGCTTGCCATTCATTTTTCTGGGAGCTTCTTAGACTCATCCTGAAAGGTTCTAACGATTAGAATCGTTGACGTCACGCGACCTCACTCTTACACCGCAGTTCTTCAGCCATTGAGACTTATTCACAGCATCCGTCAAAGGCGCTGCGACCTGCGCAGATGCCAGCGTCGGCTAGCCCTGTGAATAAGCCTCATTGCCTTGGGCCTCGCCGTCAGCCTCGATCTTTCATTGGTTGGTTGAGCGGGGTGTGGGTGGCGTCGTTGCCGGTGTCGTGGGGGCGATTATGCCGGTTGGGTGTGACGGTCTGCCGCGTGTCGTCTCGCGGTGGTCGGGCCTTTCCAGGGGCCAGGGTTATTCCTTCAGGGGCGTGGTGGGCAGGAGGCAGCGGTCGGGTGCCTATGGTGCGGGTAGGGCCTGAAAGCTGCTCAGTGCGGTCAGCAGGAGGCCGGTGAAGGAGTGGTCGGCCTTGTAGCGCAGGACGGTGCGGCGGGCGTGGTGAGTGATGACGGCGGGGATGCTCATCAGGCGCAGGCGGATCGTCCTGGGCTCCCAGGTGCGGGCGGGGGTGGAGGTCAGGGCGAGCAGCTGGGAGAAGGCCAGCAGGCCTGCGGGCCAGGGCCACGATCAGGCACCAGATACGGTTCTGGGCGAACCCCTGCAAGGGAAAGCGGTCAAGCCCGGTGTCCTTGGCACAGCGGATACGGTCCCCTGGCAGCGGGCTCGTAGCCGGTGGCGGACCTCGAGATCGGCGAGCTGGCCCACTTTTGTGTTGGTGGCGAAGGCGGTGAGCCGGTAGCCGCCCACGTCCTCGAAGCGCAGCTGGGCGCCCTGGTGGGGCCGCTCTCGGCGCATGATCACCCGCATCCCCTTGGGCCAAGCGGTCAGGTCCAGCAGGTCAGTGATCTCAGCGACGTCCGCACCCTCCCTGGGCTGTCCGTCGGCGTTGTAGGCCGGGGCCCAGGCGGCCTCGGGGATGGTGTCGTAGATCTGCGGCGTGTGGTCCGGCAGCGTGAACCCCACGCTGTAGGACACCCGTCGACGGGCCAGGAGCTCAATGGTCTCCTTCGTTCCTCCGGCCCCGTCAATGCGCACCAGCACCTTTCTACCGGGCCTGGGGCCGAGCCCGGCCTGGTCCAGTGCCCGGCGGATGATCTCGACGTGGTCGGTGGCAGTGTTCGATCCCGCGTTTCCGGGACGCAGCACGAGCGCCGCGCACTCACCCCCACCATCGGGGCCGTGGTCGAACCATGCGGTCAGCGGGTGGTAGCCGAACCCCTTCTTGAAGGTCGGGGCCGCACCCTCTTTGTCTGAGTGGACGCCCACCAGGGTGGCGTCGATGTCGATCACCAACGGCCGGTTTGCCGAGACGCCGGCGGTCGGTGAGTGCTCGCCGGCCAGGTCCCACACCCGCTGTCTCACTGTCCTGCGGGCCCGGTTGACGGCGG
>NZ_JASPFC010000061.1:0-6458 GCF_031296635.1 Actinomyces acetigenes | reverse complement strand
GCCCTTCTTGATCGGGCACCTGCGTGCTGCCATGTCAATGGCCTGGCACACCAGGGAGGTGTGCATGTGGTCGGCCATCGCGTAACCCACGGCCTTCTTGGTGCAGCAGTCCAGAACAGTCGCAAGATAGATAAACCCGGCCCACGTCCTGACGTAGGAGGGGGCACCTCCCGCTTGCGGGGGAATGTCCCCGCACCACTTACGTCCAGGTTCGTCAGCGGTGGGAGTCCCGCCTGGCAGGTCCGGCCGCTCATCCAGGTCCTGGGCCGGCACGGTGATTCGGACCTTCGCCCACGGCCCGGCGGCCTGCAGCCCCAGGTCACGCATGATGGACCGGACGTGGAACCATCGGTCCGCACGCCACGCCGCTCCAGGATCACCTGGATGCGCCGGTACCCGTAGGTGCCCTCACGAGTCCTCAAAAACGTCCTTAACCAGGATGGCCAGCTCCTCCCTTCTGATGGCCGTCTGTGACTGGGGTCGGTCACGCCAGGAGTAGTATCCTGATTTTGACACCCTGGACCATCGGCACATTGAGGAGATGGGGTAGGAGCCTTCTTCGCGGCTGATCAGCTCGTGGCGCTCGGTCACGGTCGTTCCTTGGCGAAGAAGGCGGCTGCTTTTTTCAGGAACTCATTCTCCTGACGCAGCTCCCTGTTCTCTGCTCTCAGTTTTGCTATCTCAGCTGACTCGGATGCCTTCTTGCGGTCCTGGTCGGTGGCGTGCTCTTTCCTGTATCTTGCGACCCAGTTACCCACCGTCTGGGGGACAAGGTCATACGACGAGGCGACCGAGGAGATGGTGCGTTCCTTCTCGATCACCTCGCGCACCACTTGGGTCTTGAACTCGTCGGAGTATCTCGCTGCTGGCATGGGATCTATCCCATCGACTCAGGAGATGAAAAACTCCCCCAGTCCGAGAAACACCACGCCCGTTACCTTGTTGGTGGTCCTGGGTGGTCCGGGGCTGGGCCAGCTGCTGTGGGCATGATGTCTTGCCCCTGTCCTTAGATGATCCGGGGGGCGAAAGTCACCCGCAGCAGCCGGACGCTGGTGACCGCTGATAAGGGGAACGGCCCGCAGTGTGTGAGGTCTAACGCATACGTGGGTGCGGGACCGGCCTGTCCACCTGCTGGCCCTCACCCATGCAGCGAGAGGCGGCACGAAGATGGATATCGGAGACATCGAGGTCTTCATCGGCATCGACGTCGGCAAGACGGACCACTGGGCCACGGCCCTGAGCCGGGACGGGCAGAAGGTCCTCGACAAGGCCCTACCCAACGACGAGGACCGGCTGCGTGAGGTCTACCAGCGCCTGCAGGCAAAGGGACAGGTGCTGGTGGTGGTCGACCAGCCCGCCACCATCGGGGCCCTGGCCGTGGCGGTGGCTCAGGACATGGGCATCACCGTGGGCTACCTGCCCGGACTGTCGATGCGCCGCATCGCTGACCTGACGCCGGGCAGCGCCAAGACCGACGCCAAGGACGCGGCCGTCATCGCCGGCGCGGCCAGGAGCATGCCTCACACCCTGAGAGCCGTCAGCACCTCGGACGAGGAGGCCGCAGCGCTGAGCATGCTGACTGGCTTCGACCTGGACCTGGCCCGCCAGGTCAACCAGAGCGCCAACCGGATCCCGGGGCCAGTCGTTCACCCAGACCCCGCCCCGCCCTCGAGGCCGTGGTGGGGCCCTGGCCGGGCGCACGACGCCATCCTGGAGGCCCGTCGCCGCCTGGCCCACCCCAGCCGACCTGAAGCGAGCAGGCAAGGCAAGGATCGACGCCAGGCTCAAGAAGCACGGGTGCAGGCGGCACGCCACCTGGGCCGGCCAGATCGTCTCGGCCCTGGAGCACCAGACCGTGGTGGTCGCCGGCACCGACGCCGCCGCAACGGTGCTACCTCACCTGGCTCGTCAGCTCATCGCCCTGCACGCTCAGCGGGCCGATGTCGCCGCCCAGGCCGGTGACCCTGGCGGGCCCCACCCTCATGTGCCAGGTCCTGACCACGCGTGCCCGGGATCAGGGGTCCCGGCCGCCGCCGTCCTTGCTGGCTGAGACCCTGGGCAAGGACCTCCGGGCACCGGAGCCCAGCTGGCCTCCTACGCCGGGCTCGCTCCCGTCACACGCCGCTCCGGCTCATCGATCCGTGGCAAGGCGCGTCTCCCACGGCGGCAACAAGAGGCTCAAGCGCGCCATGTTCCCCTCCGCCTTCGCCTCCCTGCGCTCCGACCCCGTTTCCCGGGCCTACTACCAGCGCAAACGAGACCAGGGCAAGCGTCATAACCAGGCCGTTCTCGCCCTGGCCCACCGCCGCATCCTGACCCTGCACGCCATGATCCGCAACGGCGCACTCTACGACCCACAACCAGCCACGAAACTACCCGCCGCCGCTTGACACACCACATAGGGGCACCCCCCACACCACCTGCGCCAGTCCATCGAGGCCCACCTGACCATCGTCCGTCACTGCAGCCCTTGAGCCCTTGCCATGGCCCGCTGGCTGGAGACCGCCACCGGCTGGGCCATCAGACGCCTGATCACCACCGCACGCCGCTACCGCACAATCACCATCACCATCACATGCCGGACACACCCTCACAGCCGCTGACCCTCTCCCACCCGACCTCACCCAAGCCCTCCACAACATCCACCACGACACTAAATGAGCCAACTCAGGAGGTGGCGATCTAGAATCTCGCCAACTTAATGGTCGTGCCATTGCGAGGCTACTTTAGGTATCTAGAAATAACATAATAGTATGGCGATGCTATTATTGCCTGCATTGGGTGGGGGAGTAGGGTCGTCAGAGGATAGGTATATTGCGAGAAACATGTCATCAATGGGTTGCGTACCTCCATGTCTTCCAACCCATGAGGCTGGGGTGGTTGGCCCTGGATCATTCTCCCATCCGTGATGTTCAGCGTACTCAGTAAACTGATTCTTGAGTTCTTTTGGATCTGTGTTGTCATCTCTGAACCACCGTCTCAGGCGAAGTCCTGGATACTTATATTCAAACCATTTTGGGAGCGGGGAGTCGTTGGTCTGAATAGCCTCGTGGCCGAGGATTTTCTTTTTTCCCATCGGGTCATTCTTGAGGGCCCTCAGTCGTCTCGCCTCATATGACAGGGGGCCTCCTGGGCCATATGCCCAGGTAAGGCCACCCCCGATAGTCAGGCCTCCTGCAAGTGTGCTGCATCCGATTGTTGTCAGCAATTTTCGTCGAGATGGGCGCGGGGGTGGTTCGGTGTGCTCTGTGGAGTTGGTGCTGGGGTGTGGGGCTGCCGTAGTCATGTCACGATTCTATAAATTTTGATGCGATAGATGTGTAGGTTTGCGCGCTGATGTTTGTCAGTAGTTCCTGGCTGAAATTTGAAGGTGGGCTTCTATAGCTCCTCAACCTGGAATGGGGTTCGCCGATTTTAGTCGTGGTGTTGTTCGCGCTCATTATGAGGGTCGATTGTTGTGATGAATTATTTTCTGAAGTGCGGGAAACTGGAGCGTGTAAGGTACGGCCGGGTGGCTTCAGGCGATCCGAGGGGCGGAGACGCTCTCGCTGTGTCGGTTCCCCGTTGCGCGCGGTAACACCTTTCGTCTCGGCTGCGAAGTGTTGCGGGAATAGTTATACAGCTGAGTCTGGATCGACGGCTAAGGTGTAGTTAATTGTAATAAGGATTTCACTGTCCTCGGATTGTGTGCCTTCTGAAGGTCCAATAAATAGTTGCATGTAGTCGTCGGGTTTTCGGTGGGTGTGTTGAGCGAGCCATAATGTTGAAGTAGTGGCGCGGGACTGTTCTTCCCATCCGTGGGACTTTGCGTAGTCTATGAACTCGTCTTTGAGCTGCTCTGAGGGTTTTGTTGAGTCTCGAAACCATCGTTCGAGATGAACTCCTGGATATTTCCAGGTCGTCCATCCGGGGAGCTCTGACTCTTCTGTGTGGACAGCTTTCATTCCGAGAATGGTCTCGTGTCCCATGGGGTCGTTTTTGAGGGCTGTTAAGGCTCTTGCCTCATATGACAGGGGACCTCCTGGGCCGAAGGCCCAGGTGAGTCCGCCTCCGACGGTTAGTCCTCCGACAAGAGTCCCGCAGCCGATGCGAGTCAATAGCTTGCGGCGAGATAGGCGCGAGGGTGGGGCTGCGGATTCTGATGCAGGGGTATGGGGCTCTGAGACTGCTGTAGTCATATTACGATTTTATATAGTTCAGGAGCAGGAGGCGTATGGAATAGTGCACTGACGTTTGTCAGTACTTTGGAGGTGACTCGGGTTCTTCGCGTTTGTAGGGTGTTGTGGGTGGGCTTATCAGTGGGGTTTAGTCTCGACTTTTCATCGGCTGGCTGAGTGAGGCTGGGTGGCATCGTTGCCGGTGCTGTGAGTGGGATTACGGCAGGTGTATGTGACGATCTGCCGCGTGTCGGGCTGCAATGGTCGGGCCCTTCCAAGAGGCAGGGTTCTTCCTTCAGAATCGTGGCGGGCAAGAGAAGGAGTCGCCAAGCAGAGTCACGTGAATGAGGTGGATGGTTTTGACTTTAGCGGAAGCAGGCGGGCTGAATAGTGGGCTGGTTGCGATACTAATTAGTGAAAGAAACGTGATGATGGAGCAGAGTCGAAGTAGTGTTGGAAAGGAAGAACTGGAGGTGCTAGAGGATTTGATCCTGTACATGACTGCAGCGTCTTCTGTGTTGGGTGCTGCTGATAATGCTCGATGCGGGTCGAAACGGTGAAACGGCGGATTGGCTGAGACTTATTCACAGGGCTAGCCGACTCCAGCATCTGCGCAGGTCAGAGCACCTTTGACGGATGGTGTGAATAAGCCTCACTATATTAAGAAGATTCTGGATCGCTGCGTTTATCGATTTTGTGATCTTGCGGATAACATTAGGCATGCTCATGAAAAATCTAAGGAAACTGCTACAGTGTCCAGTCGTTCCTTTGAAATGTTCGAATCATTCTCTGTGTTGGCGGTCAGCGTCAGTCGCATGTAATCATCTGCAGTTCGGTTGCGATGCCGAGCCAACCATACATTAGATGACGATGTGTCGGCCTCTTCGGCCCATCCGTTTTTTTCCGCATATCTAACGAATGATTTGTGAAGAGATGCTATGTCACCATTTTCTCCTTGAAACCATCGAGTTAGGGAAATATGTGGATCTTCGATCGAGAACCATTCGGTGGGCTTGGTCTCCTCTGTTTCGATAGCCTTATGATCGAGGATCGTCTCGGCGCCCATGGGGTCATTCCGCAGTGCTCGCAGTAACTTTCCATCTTCTGTGAGGGGTCCTCCGGGGCGAAAAGACCATAATCCACTGGCGAGAAGGAGTCCCCCGGTAAGACTAAGGCATCCGACTCTTATCAGAACTCGTCGTCGAGATGGGCATGAAAACGGGGCGGTGGATTCTGAAGAGGAGTTGGAGATACGGGGGGAGTCGTGAGATCGCGGGGCTGGTGGAGTCATGTCATAATTGTATGAAAATTAACATTGAAATGGCGAGTATCTTACATACTGACGTTCGTCGGTGCTAGTATTTGTGGCTCTTCGCGTTTGAGGGCTCTTCGTGTTTGGGGGTGCAGTAAGTAAGGCTTATTTATGTGTCCGAGGTGGGGTGGTGGGTGCGTCGTTGCGGTGAGTGGGGATCGAGGTCCCCCGATGTTGGGAGTTGCTACACACGCCACCTGAGAGACCTTGACGTGCCTGAGACTACCTTCACCGACCCTGATCTGACGACCTTCCTGGGCCTGGACGTTCTGAGACTGACCGCTGTGGGCCAGCACCTGACCTCGACGAGAGCCATTGTGGAGTGCCGTATGCCGATCGGGTTTGAGGATCCGTTTTGTAAGGCCTGTGGGGCCCAGGGAGTATCCCGTGGGACGGTGGCCCGGCGCCTGGCCCATGTGCCGGTGGGGTGGAGGCCCACGCAGCTGGTGGTACGCGTGCGGCGCTTCGCCTGCACCCACTGCGGCCGGGTGTGGAGGCAGGACACCTCCACCTTGGCTGAGCCCAGGGCGCGGCTGACCCGCTCGGCGGTGGAGTGGGGGCTGCGGGCCCTTGCCCTGGAGGCCATGTCCGTCTCACGTGTCACGGCCGCCCTGGGGGAACTCCTGGCAGTGCGGGCCGGCGGTTCCACGATCCGGTCCATCATGCGTGACCTGGGGCTGCAGGCCGCCGGGCCGTGGGCGAAGGTCCGAATCACCGTGCCGGCCCAGGACCTGGATGAGCGGCCGGACCTGCCAGGCGGGACTCCCGCCGCTGACGAACCTGGACGTAAGTGGTGCGGGGACATTCCCCCGCAAGCGGGAGGTGCCCCCTCCTACGTCAGGACGTGGGCCGGGTTTATCTATCTTGCGACTGTTCTGGACTGCTGCACCAAGAAGGCCGTGGGTTACGCGATGGCCGACCACATGCACACCTCCCTGGCGTGCCAGGCCATTGACATGGCGGTCAGGAGATGCCCGGTCGAGGAGGGT
>NZ_JASPFC010000060.1:0-6688 GCF_031296635.1 Actinomyces acetigenes | reverse complement strand
ACCCCCACCCACCACCCACACCGATAGCTGGGGCCCGGTGAGGACGTCTCATATGGGGAGCTAGCTCGCCATGACGGCGAGTCGTGCTCAGGGCGTGGAGCACCCTTCAGGTAACGATTATGTTGCAATCCGACCTTGTGGACGCGTAGCGTGGTGCCGTCATCGATTTGTGTCCTTTTCGTTCTCTCTTCGTGTTCCGCATGAGTGGACGTGCTCCCAGAACTGACAGGCGCTACCAGTTAAATTAATCGTTATCACAGGCATTTGACCGGTGACTCAAGTGAGCCTCATTCTCCCTGATGCCAACGGTGTGCCGTGATCCGCCTGCGCGTTGCTCACCATATGTACCGGAGGTTTCCGTGCGTCGTCTCTCCACCATCCCTCGTCTTGCCATCATCCTGTCCCTCCTGCCGCTGCTGCTCGCCTCGATGGTCGTCCTGACTCCCGCCGCACCGGTGGCCACGGCTCAGGAGGCCGGCGCCGATGCCGATGGGAACGACCAGGGCGACGGCTCCGGCAATGTCGGCGACAACGGGGGCGGCGGTGCTGCGGGTACCGACCCCTCCGGTCAGTCCTCCCGGGAGCCCGCGTACACGGCCGCGCCCCTGCCCACGGTGCAGATCGACGGCGTCGCCTGGGGACAGCTCGTCGTCGGCGACGTGGTCTACGTCGTCGGCAGCTTCGACAACGCCCGCCCGGCCGGCGCCCCCAAGAAGCAGCAGCAGATCGCGCGCTCCAACATCCTGGCCTACGACCTCAACACCGGGAAGCTCATCGAGGACTTCGCCCCCACCCTCAACGGGCCAGGACGCAGCCTGGCCGTCTCCCAGGACGGCAAGACCCTCTACGTCGCCGGGGAGTTCGACAAGGTCAACGGCGAGTGGCACAGCCGCCTGGCGGCCTTCGACCTCACCCAGGGGCACGGAACCCTCATCTCCTCCTTCAGGCCCATGTTCAACACGACCGTCAAGGATATTGCGGTCGCCGGCGACACCCTCTACGCCGGGGGCTACTTCACCAAGGTGAACGGTCAGCCGCGTGTCAGGCTGGCCGCCCTCAAGGCCTCCACCGGTCAGCTGCTGAACTGGACGGCCTCCGCAGAGGGCCCCAACGCCCAGGTCTACGCGATCGAGGTCTCCCCGGACCACTCCAAGGTCGTCATCGGCGGCTCCTTCTCCTCGGTCAACGGCTCGAGCGAACCCGGCTACGGGATGGCGCTCCTGAGCGCCTCCACCGGTGAGATGCTGCCCATGCCCGTCAACGACACCGTGCGCACGGCCGGTGAGCACGCCGCCATCTTCGACATCGCCGTCGACGACGACGGTTTCTACGGCACCGCCTACTCCGCCGTCGGACGTCTCGACGAGGCCAACCTCGAGGGGAGCTTCAGGGCGGACTGGGACGGCAACCTCATCTGGCTCGAGCCGTGCCACGGAGACACCTACGGGATCGCCCCCACCAAGGACACCGTCTACACGGTGGGGCACGCCCACTCCTGCGAGACCATCTACGGGTTCCCCAACATGCCCGAGGTTCGCAAGGACGGTCCGCACCCCCTGTACGTGCGGGCCATGGCCTTCACCAACAGCGCCGACATCACCATCCGCCACCAGGGCGTCGTCAACGGCTACCAGGACTGGTCGACGTCGGGCTACAAGAGCCCCACGATCATCGGCTGGTACCCGGATTTGGAGGCGGGCAAGTACACGGGCATGTCCCAGGCCGCCTACAAGATCGACGTCACCGACTCCTACATCCTCATGGTGGGTGAGTTCGTCGAGGCCAACGGCACGACCCAGCAAGGGATCGTGCGCTACCCCAGACGTGCGGGCCAGCCCACGCTGCCCCCCGAGGGCAAGGCCGAGACCCTGGCCGCCAAGGCGGAGGTGACGACCTCGGGCTCGGTGAAGGTCGGGTTCAAAGCCACCTGGGACCGCGACGACCCAACCCTGACCTACAGCCTCTACCGGGATGACGAGACCACGCCGGTGGCCACCGAGAAGATCAGCGACACCCGCTGGGCGCTCAAGAGCCACAGCCTGGAGGACACCACCTGCTCGCCTGGCGATCACACCTACCGCCTGGTGGTCTCCGACCCCAGCGGCAACACCATCACCGCCCAGATCCCGAGCGTCGCGGTCCCTAAGACGGCGCAGAACAAGAAGGCGAAGAACGCCGCCGAGAACGCGGACCAGGGCGGCAACAAGCAGGCCGACGACGACGAGGACGACGACGAGGACGACAACTGAGCGGCTCGGGGCGCGGCCCCTGGCCGGGACCTGCTTAACGGTTCGCTGCAGACATCAAGGGCGGGTCCGATGCTTCAAGCATCGGACCCGCCCTTGACGATGGTGCCGGTAGCCGGCTCACCAGGAGCGGCGCGTTGACTGCCTGCGGTGACCGGCCGAGGCCGCGGAGGCCGCCGAGGCTGAGGCGGAGTGCCGGGCCGCTGAGGAGGCAGAGGACGCCGAGGCCATCTGCTGGCTGGGCCGGATCGACGGCGGCGGAGGCGGCGGCGGGGCGTCAGGCGGATCAGGACTGCGGTGGCGCCCACCCGCCGACGCCGACACCGGCGTGAGATGGCGGGTCTGCTCGATGGAGGACTCCTCGGACAGCGGCGTCACGAGAGTCAGCCGCGGCTTGGACATCCGCCGGCGTCGAGCCAGGGTCTGCCGGCGCGAGGGCGCCTGCTGACGCATCGACGTCGAAGGGGCGGTGGGGGAGCCGGTCTCGGAGGCCGGGGCCTGCGTGCGCGCCGCGGCGCGTGAGTCCTCAACGCCAACTGCGGGCTCGGGGACCGAGGAATCCGCCTGGACCCGGCGCCGGCCCGTCGTCGTGGGAAGGGAGGAGGCATCCTGCCAGCCGGCCGGCGACGCCGGGCGGTCTGCCGACGGCGAGGTGATGCGCCGCCGAGTGGGCACGCTCGGCGCGGAGCTCGACGTCGGCGCAGAAACACGCCGACGGCCGGTGGCCGGCGTGGAGGTGAGGGAGTCGGTGGGGGAGGACATCGGGGCAGGTGCCTGAGTCGATGCCGGCGCCGGAGGGTACTGGTAGGAGGACCCCGCCAAGGGGGCGGAGGAGGCCGGGGAGGCTGAGGACCCGGAGACGGTCTGCCCGGTGGGCAGGGCGGTGCTGCGGCGGGTGGGGCCGTCCGGTGCGCCCGGGAAACGGTGGCTCCCGGAGGCCGGGGCGGCCGTGTAGGGCTGCACCGCGATCGACGGGGAGGCCGGCACCGTCAGGTCGGCGGGGGTGGGCTGCGGCGGGGGCAGTGGCGCGTGCCGGTAGGGGGCGGTGGCCTCAGAGGCCGACTGGGATGAGGCGGTCCCGGCCGACATGGTCCCGGCCGGGGTGGCCGGCGCGGGCCGGTCGGCCTGCTGACGCTGCATGGCGGAGGTGATTCCGGAGGTGAAGCTGTGCGCGGGGGTTGGGGCGGGGCCCTGGGTGGGGGGCTGTGTCGAGGACTGATCGGAGACCGAAGCCGCCGAGGCCGCAGACAGCGGCGCCGCACTCATGGAGACGGGGGAGTGCGTTGACGACGTGGCGGGCACCGGGAAGGTCTGGGGCGGCGTCGGCACCGGGGAGTGGACCGGCTCTTGTGCGGAAGACACCGGCTCCTGGGCGTAGGGCACTGGCTGGGCTGCCGGGTACGCGGAGTCGGAGAACGCGGGCATTGCGGTCGTCTGCTGCGGCGACTGCGGGGTCGGGAAGGCCGGGACCGGTGCGGATGAAGCCGTCGGTTGAGACGCCGGTGCCGGGGGTGCCGGGGTCGATGTCGAGGCTGGCAGCATGGGCGCGGAGACGGGAGACGGCATCGAGGTGGGGGCCGCCTGCGGGGCCATGGTGCCAGGAGCCTGGATGCCAGAGACCTCGGGGGAGGCCGGGACCTGGGATGGGGTCGGGAGCTGCTGATACTGGTAGGGCGGCTGCGCCTGCATCTGAGGCTGCGCGGGCGGCTGCTGGCTCGGTCGCAGCAGGTCCGAGGTCTTCTGCCTCAGGGTGTTCAGTGCGGCCGCCATACGCCCGGGACGGTTCTCGGCGCCACTGTCGCCGCCAAGGCCGCTGTCACGACGGTGACGGAACATCGCATAGGAGACGGAGGCCAGAAGACCCAGCAGCAACCCGGAGATCGCCGCGGCTCGGGCTCCGGGACGCTCCATGATGGTGTTGGCCGTGGTGGCGGGCGAGGTGGTGCTTGTCGTCATGCCCAGGGCCTGCTTGCCCAGCAGCTCACCGGAGGAGAGCTCCTTGTTGAGCGAGTCGGCCGTCGCCTGGGCCATGTCGACAGCCTCCTGCTTGCTGCCGGCCTTGGCGGTGATGGACAGGACCAGGGTCTCGGGCGGGTTGGTGACCGTCAGCGCCTCCGCCAGATCGGTGGTCTCCATGTTCAGGTTGGCCGCCGCCGGATCGAGGACCTTCGGGCTCGTGGAGAGCTCCACGAGGGTCGGCATGAGGTCCTTGGCCTGGGTGGAGAAGGACGGGGTCTCCTTGGACTTGGGCTGGATGCCCAGGGTCGTGGTGGCCACTGCGACCGGCTTCGTTGCCAGGGCCACTCCCAGCCCGGTCAGGATGCACACGAGCAGGATGACGAGGCAGGCGACAAGGTTCCTGCGGATGGCGTGAAGGATCTGCGACGGCTGCACGCTGCTCCTCATCTGGTCTGGGGATGATCTGGATCTGATCGGTTCCGGCGGCCCGTTGGACACCGTGGGCCGTATGGCCCGGCGGATGCTGAAAGGTTACGGCCCAACCCTAACTGTAAGATCACGCTGAGGTCTCGGTGACTGTAGTAGCCTTCGCTGCGCCCCCGGCCACGCCTGGAATCCTCAGACGCGGGGGAGCGGGTGATGTGGTGAGTCTTTCACCGGAACCGTGTGGCGGGCGAGGGCCCTGAGGACCCCCGCCCCAGCAGTGAAGAAGGCGTCGGGGTCGGCCCTGCCGGGGCGACGTCGTCGGACTTCTTCCGGTTGCACCTGACCTTGGTCAGGGCCTCGGAGGGTCTCCCAGCATCTTCCCGGGTACTTCTTACGGCGGTCCTGTGGCGGCTCGTCGCCGTGCAGCTCCGTCCGCCGACAAACCACCTATCGACCACTGATTCGGCCGCCGTGACATCACCGCGGCCATGACAGGACAAGGGAGGAACGATGTCCTTCGCCAGGACCCTGTTCATCGTCCTCCCCATGGTGGCCGCCGCCCTGGCGGTCCTCATCTTCGTGGCCGACCGCATCCACCGCCGCCCCATCGTCGGGGCCGGCCTGGTCATGGGCGCCATCGGTTTCGTGCCGGTGTGGGTGATGATCCCCTTCGAGCCCAATGTGCCTCCGGCCACCCTGGCCTGCTTCCTGGTGATCCTCGCCCTCCTGCCCGGTTTCTCGTGGCGGCTGACCAGCGGTGACTTCATGGTCGCCACCGCCTGGTGCCTGGTGGGCCTGTCCGTCGCCGCGGGCTCGCCGCTCAACTACGTCCTGTCCGACGTCGTCTTCGGCGCCCTGCCCGCCTACCTCGCCGGACGGCTGCTCGTGGAGCGGCTCGGGCTGCGGCGCATGGCGGAGGTCCTGGCGGTCGTGTGGATCGTGGTGGCCGTGCTGGCGCTGTTCGAGGCCGTCACCACCATCAACCCCTTCAGCTACATCACTATCAACAACAACCTCTACGAGGAGTGGGCTCCGCCCCTGGCCCGGGGCAGCTTCACCCGCGTTGAGGGGGCCTTCGGCCACCCCATCGCCCTGGGAGTGTGCCTGGCGGCCGGGATCCCGCTCATCCTGGCCACGCGGTGGAGGCCCGGCTACCGGATCGCGGCCGGCGCCCTCGTCCTGGGGGCGACCATCCCGACCTTCTCCCGCTCGGCGATCGCCTGCGCCATCATCGCCGTCATCCTCAGCCTCATGCAGGTGCACATCAATATCCCCGCCCTGTGGCGGATGAGCTTCCTCATGGTGCTGGTCGGTGTGGGCAGCGTGCTGCTGCCCTACGTCCTGGGCGTCTTCGACTCGGCCGGCCGCGAGCAGGAGGACTCGGCCGGCTACCGCGGCGACATCCTCGTCCTGGTGCGTCAGCTCAAGCCGCTGGGACTGTCCTCGGTCTACCAGAAGTCAGGGGACTCGGTGTCCTGGGGCGGCTACAGCTCCATCGACAACGACCTGCTCCTGAGCGCGCTGCGCTTCGGTTGGCTCCCCGTGGTGCTCCTCATGGTGGGGCTGCTGGTCTACGGCGCCAGGGCCCTCACCCAGCGCTCCAACCCCGCGCAGATCGCCCTGCTCAGCCTCATTCCGGCCTACGGGACGGTCGCCTTCATCACCCAGATCGGCACCGTCGTGTGGCTCATCGCCGGCATGGCGGCCTCGGCGCAGGTCTCCGTCCTGCTGGAGAGCCGCAACCACACCGCGGGCGGGGGAGTGGGCGTCGTCGCCGGGCACGACAACCCCTGGAACCGGATCCGCAGCGGGGACTGGTCCCGCCGGGCCTTCGCCGGCCGACCGGTCCAGCCCACCAGTGGTGCCGGGACGGGGAGTCACTAGACTCGCGGCCGTGCTCCTGACTGCGCTCCTGCCTCCGCTGCTCGCCGACGCCGACATCGCCCGCACCGTTCGCGCCGCCTCCTCCCGCTCGCGCACCGACCGCAGCCTCGTGGTGGCACCGGGCGCCCGGCCCGCCGTCCTGGCCGCCATGGCCCTAGGAGAGGAGGGCGTCC
>NZ_JASPFC010000059.1:0-7754 GCF_031296635.1 Actinomyces acetigenes | reverse complement strand
CCCCGGCCACCACCGCGTCACGCAGCCGCGCCAGGTCCGCACCGGTCGCGCCGGGGCCGACGCGGCGCTGGAGTGACGGTCTAGAAGCCGACCTGGACGGGCTCGGGCACGAGGGTGACGCCGTAGCGCTCGCACACTCCGGCCACCACCGCGTCACGCAGCCGCGCCAGGTCCGCACCGGTGGCGCCGCCCCGGTTGGTCAACGCCAGAACGTGCTTGGTGGACAGTCCGGCCGGGGCGCCGGCCTCCACGGCGAAGCCCTTGGTGAAGCCCGCGTGGTCAATGAGCCAGGCGGCGCTGGTCTTGACCAGCCCCTCAATGACGGGGGCCCCCTTGGTGCCGAGCACCACCTGCGAGTGGTCGGTGACCGGGAAGCGGGGCGCATCCTCGGGCAGGTGCTCAGCCTCGGCCGTGGTCAGGATCGGGTTAGTGAAGAAGGATCCGGCCGACCAGGTGTCATGGTCAGTGCCGTCCAGCACCATCCCCTTGGAGCGGCGCAGCTCAAGGACCGCCTCGCGCAGCTCGCGCTCGGGCACGCGCTCGCCCAGCTCGACGCCGAGCGTCCCAGCCAGCTGGGAGTAGGCGATCCGGGAGGACAGGGAGCCCTGCCGCACGGCGAAGGTGGCGTCGAGGACCACCCAGCGTCCGGTCGGCCCCCACAGGCGTCCGCCGCCCACCTCGGTGTCGGAGAGGGACTGCTTGAGGCGCGAGTCCCGGTAGGCCAGCCTCAGCTCGCCCAGGGCCAGCCAGACCACCCGGTTGCGCAGTCGGTCCCAGGCGCGCACGCTGGCGATGAGCTCGGCGACCTCGGCGCCGTAGGCCCCGATGTTCTGCACGGGGGCGGCGCCCACCGTACCGGGGATCCCGGACAGGGGCGCGAACCCGGCCCACTGGCTGGCGATGGCCTCGCGCACCAGGTCGTCCCAGGTGGTGCCGGCGGTGGCAGTGACCTCGACGCCGCCGCACACCGAGTCCGAGACGAGTGAGACCTCGGCGCGGGCGTCCCGGATGACGAGCCCGTCGAAGCCGGCATCGGAGGCCATGATGTTGGAGCCGCCGCCGATGACGAGGACGGGCGTTCCGGCGGCGTCGGCCTCGCGGATCGCCTCGGTCAGCTCGCTCTGCGTGGTGGCCTCGACGTACCTGCCCACCGGGCCGCCCACACGAAGCGTGGTCAGCTCGGCCAGAGTGGTCGGCCGGGCGCCGGAGCCGGGCGTGTGCGCCAGGGCCTGGACGGGTGCGGGCCAGGCGGACGGGTCGACGTCGACGCTCAGTGGGACGGTGCAGTCGCCTTCCACCAGCTGCGGCTCGGTCGACGGCGCTGACGGCGCTGACGGCGCAGCCGGGGCTTCAGCAGGGGTGCGATCATCTGGGGTGGTGGTCAACGAAGGTCTCCGCTCTTCCTGATCAGTTCCTCGTGAGACAAGCAGGGCCCCGCTCACACCAGCAGTGTGCACGGAGCCCCGAGACGCGGACGGGCCGCTCGTCTCACTTCTTGTTGCGACGCTGGTGACGCGTCTTGCGAAGCAGCTTGCGGTGCTTCTTCTTGGCCATGCGCTTGCGGCGCTTCTTGATGACGGATCCCATGAGATCTCCTCGCAGTTCGCTTCTAGTGCCCGCAGACCCTCCCTGCGGGCCGAGGCAGGCCGGCGAGGGTTATGCCATGGGGGCGGTTGGTCGGCGCGTGAGGCTCAGCGGCCGACCACGCAGGTGACCGCCTGAGTGTAGCGGCTCCTAGGACCCTGATGCCTCTGACGCGTCGTGGCCCCAGTCACCCAGCCCCGCAGACAGGTAGTCGTGAACGGCGCGCTCAGGGACGCGGAAAGAGCGCCCGACCTGCATCGCAGGCAGGTCGCCGGAGTGCACCATCCGGTAGACGGTCATCTTGGACACGCGCAGCATCGCCGCCACCTCAGCCACGGTGAGGAACGAGGGGGCGCCGGAGGCGCTGGGGGATGTGGGAAGGCCCGGTGCCATGAGCTTGAGGTCCGTTCGTCGCGGGTGGCCCCGTCGGGGCAGGAACACCGCCAATATATCTCCGCACCAGCCTTCGCACAGGGTTTCTCGGGCACCATTCGCCACAGGCGTCGCATTTCACACTCGGACACCAATTGTCGCTGTCGCAACCTCACTGATCCGCCTCAGAGCTCGGCCGCCACTGCGGCGAGCACCGAGTCCCGGGCACCGCCTCCGCCCGGACACGCCCGGCCCACAACGCTGGCAGACGTGGCGAAGTCGCACCAGCGGGACCACAATGGCGACCGTGCCCCAGACAGACACCGCCCAGGAGCCGGAGCCCGGCCACACACCCCGCGGCGAGAAACCGGCCGGGGAGCATGGCTCCCCCCAGGCCGGCAAGCGCCGTCAGGCCCACTGGCACGCCCCGCTCGTGGGCGTCGTCGGCCGCCCGTGGAAGCGGCGCAAGAAGCACCCGGCCACCGGACAGGGAGCCGGCCCCCTCGAGGAGCCGTCACCCCTCCCCCCGCTGCCGGGCACAGAGCCCACCGGGCTGCGCCGCCTGCTCAGACACATCGAGCCACTCAGCCAGATCGCACGGGCCGCCCGCTTCTACCCGGCCCGGCTGGCTGTCACCATCTTCGCGGCCATCATCATGGTGGTCACGCTTCTGCTCAGCCTCCCGATCGCCACGGCGAGCGGAAAGCACTCCGACTTCCTCGACGCCCTGTTCACCGCCACCTCAGCGGTGTGCGTCACCGGCCTGAACACGGTGGACACGGCGACCTACTGGTCCACCTTCGGGCACGTCGTCATCATCCTGGCCGCGGCCGTGGGCGGGCTGGGCGTCATGACCCTGGCCTCACTGCTGTCCCTGGCGGTGTCCCGGCACGTAGGACTGACCCAGCGGATGCTGGCGGCCTCGGAGAACCAGTCGCGCCTGGGCGAGGTGGGCCGGCTGCTGCGCGCCGTCATCTACACGGCCACCGGCTGCGAGCTCTTCCTCATCCTCATACTGCTGCCCCGCTTCCTCAGTCACGGTCTCGATGTGGGCCACGCCCTGTGGTACGCGTTCTTCATGGCGCTGTCGATCTTCAACAACGCCGGCTTCGTCATCATGCCCGGGGGACTGGCGGCCTACTCCACCGACTGGTGGATCGGCCTGCCGATCATCCTGGGGACCTTCATGGGCGCCGTCGGATTCCCCGTCATCCTGGACATCATGGGCCGACGCCGCCACCCCCGCACATGGAGCCTGCACACCAAGCTCACCCTGACGACCTACCTAGCCCTCACGGTCGCCTCGACCCTCGCCATCGCCACCTTCGAGTGGAACAACCCGCTCACCTACGGCTCCCTGCCCACGAACGGGAAGATCATGACCGCTCTGATCAACGGCGTCAACGCCCGCTCCTCGGGACTGTCCACGATCCCGCCCGAGCACATGCACGAGGCGACCTGGTTCCTCCAGGACGCCCTCATGTTCGTCGGGGGCGGCTCGGCCTCGACGGCCGGCGGCATCAAGGTGACGACCTTCGCGGTCCTGCTGCTGGCGATCCTCGCCGAGGCCCGCGGCGACCAGGACATCGAGGCCTTCGGGCGGCGTATCACCCCCTCGACCGTGCGCCTGAGCGTGGCGGTGGCCTTCATCGGATCCAGCATCATCGGACTGGCCACGCTCCTGCTCCTGCAGATGACCAACCTGTCCCTGGACCGGATCCTCTTCGAGGTCATCAGCGCCTTCGCGACCGTGGGCCTGTCCACGGGCATCACGCCCTCCCTGCCGGACGGGGCCAAGTACGTCATCGTGGCGCTCATGTTCGTCGGCCGTGTGGGCACGATGACGGCGGCCAGCGCCCTGGCGCTGCGCGAGCGGCGCCGCGTCATCCGAATGCCCGAGGCCAGCCCGATGATCGGCTAGCGCCCGTCGCCCCGTTGTCCGCGCCCGCTCACCCGAGAGCCCGCAGACACCAGCGGGAACGATCAGCTCCCCTCGGATCCCGGCTCGTCCGGGGCGAGCAGGTGCCCGAGGGTCGCGGCCGCACTCTCCACATCTGCGCGGCCGGTGATGAGCTGCTCAACGATGAGTCCGAAGGAGACGCTCTGGATGAGGGAGGCCAGCTGCTCAGGACTCAGGCGGCAGGAGATCGTCCCCGCCCTCTGCCCGTTGCGGCATAGGCGGATGAGGCCGCTGCGGATGTCCTGGTAGTTCTCCTGGACCATGACGCGCATCTCGGGATCACGAGTCAGCTCACCCCAGGCGTGGTAGGCCAGTGGCGCCCAGGCACTCAGTCCGACGTCGTCAGCGTCCTTGCGGACCTCGCCTCGCCCAGCGCAGGCCCGTCGCGAGGTGGAGTCGGCCTCGCCGGCGTGCTGCTCAATGTCGTCGCGCTCGTAGTTGAGCAGGACGAGCGCCTCGATGAATCCCTGCTTGAAGTCCGGCAGTGCCTCGGACTCGGCGAGCTGCTTGATCCGCTCGACGAGCGGCCCCATCCGCCGAATCAGGACCTCGCGTATGAGCGAGCACTTGCCCTCGGGGAAGTAGCGATACACGGTCGACGACGACATCCCGGCCGTTGCGATGACCTCGTCCATGGAGGTGGCCTGGAAGCCGTTGCGTGCAAAGCACTCCTCGGCGGCCTGCAGGATGCGGCCGGACTGACGCTCCCGGTAGGCGGCGCTCACTCGTGGCATGCCCCCAGCATAGGTGACCCGAGACACCACAAATCGAAACGATCGTTGTTGACTAGGCATCGCAGGGAAGCCTAGACTCCCAGACGCAAACGAAAACGATAGTTTTGATATGGAGGTCCGCGATGACACTCACAGCGACATCCACTCTCAGACAGACCGAACCGGCACAGGAGACGCAGGAGCAGACCCCCGTGACTGCACGGCATCCCAATCGCCGCGCGGTCATGGTCAGCGCCGTCCTCACCCAGCTGATGATCGTCCTGGACCTGACGATCATCGCCATCGCCCTGCCGCACATGCAGGAGGACCTGGGGATGACCGTGTCCCAGAGCCCGTGGACGGTCACCGGCTACAGCCTGGCCTTCGGCGGCCTCGTGCTCTTCGGAGGAAGGCTCTGCGCCGTGGTCGGCATCCGCCGCTCCTACCAGGTCGGTCTGATCGGATTCGGGATCGCCAGCCTCGCAGCCGGAATGGCGACCTCCTTCCCCATCCTGCTGGTGGCCCGCGTGGCCCAGGGCTGCTTCGGCGCCCTGCTGGCCCCCACCTCGCAGTCACTGCTCAACGTGACCTTCACCGAGCGCAGTGAGCGCGAGCGGGTCTTCGCGATCTTCGGCGCCACTGGCGGCCTGGGAGCGGCCGTCGGACTGCTCGTCGGCGGGGCGCTGACCGACTGGTTCAGCTGGCGCTGGGCCCTCTACATCAACATTCTCCTGGCCGCCGCCGCTCTGCTCATCGGGCAGCGCAGCCTCCCACCGGCCGACCAGCGCGACCGCCGCTCACGCATCACTGACGACCTGACCGGCCTGGTCCTGGGATGCGGGGCCTGCTTCAGCGCCGTCTACGGGCTCGACCGGGCCCAGCAGACCTCCTGGACCTCCACGTCCACCGTCAGCTGGCTGGCACTCGGCGGCATCGCCGCGGTGCTGTTCGTGGTTCGCGAGCGCTTCGCGAGCCGCCCGGTGCTGCCCCTGTCGATGATGGCACTGCCCGTGCGCGCAGCCTCCTACGCCACGCAGTTCGTCGCCGGCGCCGCCCAGATGGGGGCGATCATCTACCTGACCTACTACATGCAGAACCACTTCGGCTACTCGCCCTTCAAGAGCGGGGTCGTCTTCCTCCCAATGGTCCTTGCGCTGATCGCCACCGCGATCCCGGCCGGGCGCGTCATCGTGCCCAGGCTCGGGGCGCGCGGCACCCTGCCGCTGGGGCTGGCGGTATTGACGGGATCCTTCCTCATCTTCTCGCGCATGACCACGGAATCGACTTACGAGCAGGTGGCGCTGCCCGGTCTCATCGCCTTCGGGATGGGCCTGGGACTGACAATGCCAGTCACCTTCAACTCCGGCACTCGCGGAGTGGATGCCAAGCGGACCGGACTGGCCTCGGCGATCCTGAGCGCCGCCCAGCAGATCGGCGGGTCCTTCGGGGTGGCGCTCATGACCTCCTACGCCACCCAGCACGCCGAGGACTACGTGACCGACCACGCCGCGCAGGTCAAGGCGGCAGCCATGGAGGCGATGATGCGGGCCCAGGCCCTGCCGCAGTCGCCCGCGGGCAAGCAGATCGTCGAGACCCTCAAGGCCCAGCTCATCGACCGAGCGCAGATCGAGGCCTACTCCGGCGGCTTCACGATGATGGCCTGGATCCTGGCCGGGGCGGTGGCAGTCCTGGTGGTCTGCGGGATCGGCCTGAGCGTCCGACGTCGCCGCACGCGGTAGCGTAGGAGTCACTGTTCCGCGGCCGACCTCAGGAGACCTCATGCCTGCCCCGCTCTCGCGCACCGACTCCACGCTCGTCATCGGGCTGGGGCGCTTCGGCTCGGCCGTGGCCGCCACCCTGGACCGGCTGGGACGCGAGGTGCTGGCCGTGGAGGCCAATCCCGCGATCGTGCGCCAGTGGACCGGCCGTATCCCCCTGGTGGAGGCCGACGCCACGGACGTGGAGGCTCTCGAGCAGCTGGGCGCCACCGAGTTCGGCACCGCGGTCGTGGGGGTGGCGACCTCCCTGGAGGCCTCCGTCCTCATCACCGGCAACCTCGTGGACCTGGAGACCCCCCAGATCTGGGCCAAGGCCATCTCCCGTGCCCACGGCCGCATCCTGCGCCGTATCGGCGCCCAGCACGTCGTCTACCCCGAGTTCGACGCCGGTCAGCGCGCCGCCCACCTCGTGTCGGGTCGCATGCTCGACTACATCGAGATGGAGAAGGGCGGTTTCACCATCGTCAAGATGCGTCCACCCACGGAGCTGCACGGCTTCACCATCGGCCAGTCCAAGGTGCGCTCGCGCTATGGGATCACGGTCTTCGGCCTCATGAGCCCGGGCGAGCCCTTCGAGTACGCCACCCCCGACACCCTGGTCTCGGCCGAGGACGTGCTCGTCGTCGGCGGGGACGCCGCTCTCCTGGAGCGCTTCGCCAACCGTGCGTGAGCCGGCCGGGCGGCCCCTGACGCAACGACCCTCGTCAGAGGCATGTCATGTGCTGTCTCCTCACTTCTGAGACATCTGAGTGTCATGACTTCTGAGACACTCGTTCGGACGGGAGTCCGGGGCAGGCTGGTGGTCCTGAAGACGGCGATGCGCGGAGGGAAGAGGGCTGGCAGGTCGCTGGTGTCCATGGTGCTGACATCACAGGCGCACCGGCGCTGCACGCCGAGGACAAACCGCAGGATTCCAACGATTTCCGCTGGGTGCTTTGGCGGCTGGATCGTTGATGTCAGCGCTGTGGACACCGGGCCGCGCGGGAGTGAGTCCGCGGGGTTCTTGGTGGCACAGCCCGGCGCCTCCGTCACAGGTCCGCCCCCTGCCCGCTGCCTGCGCGGGGTCCGGAGGTCATGGTTCGACGCCGGCTCCGCCCCGAGTCGGCCTACTCCACGAGGGTCGGGATCCACTGACCACGGGTTGTGCGTACTGTACGAAGGCCCCACCTACCCGAAGTACCCCCAACCCTCGTCCAGTGGCACCCCGCCCTCGTGCAGTGCGCCCAAACGACGCCAGCAGGCACCCGAGCAGCTGCGAGCAGCCAGGCCGGCCCCACCAGAGAAACGAGCAGTGGCTCCCGCACACGGTCGGCCCACCCCACCAGCGTCTTGAGAAGTCATGACATC
>NZ_JASPFC010000058.1:0-7896 GCF_031296635.1 Actinomyces acetigenes | reverse complement strand
CCTTCGATGGCGTCCTGGAAGGGGGCCGCCCAGGTGAAGATCGCCTGGAAGAAGAAGAACATGATCGTGAAGAACACGATGGTGCCGGGGACGGGGCGCAGCAGGACCTTGTCGACCGCGGAGGTGATCTGGTCGCTCTCGGGGGCCTGGTAGTCCGCGGCGGCCAGCACCGAGTCGGCCCAGGAGGTGATCTCGTCGGGGGTGGTGGGCGGCGGCAGCGGGGTGCGCTGCCAGTTCTCGACCTGGGCGAGCTGGGCGCGCAGGTCGGGCATGCCGACGCCGCGGTGCCCGATGACTCGCACGGCGGGGATCCCCAGGGCCTGTCCGAGGGCCGCGACGTTGAGTCGACCTGAGCGGCGGCTGAGCTCGTCGGTCATGGTGACCACCAGGCAGGTCGGCAGCCCCAGGGACAGGGCCTCGGCGATGAAGTTCATGCCGCGCTGCAGCGTCGTGGCGTCGACGACGATGACCAGGGCGTCCGGGGCGCTGACCGTGGTCGAGGTCCCGGTGAGGACGTCGTGGACGATCTGCTCGTCGGGGCTGATCGGGTCCAGGGAGTAGGCGCCCGGCAGGTCCTCGATGGTCAGGGTCTTACCGCCGACCTTGCAGGTTCCCATCGACCGCTGGACGGTGACGCCGGGGTAGTTGCCGGTCTTGGCGTGCAGGCCGGTCAGGGCGTTGTAGATGGAGGTCTTGCCGGCGTTGGGGGCGCCTGCCAGGGCGATGCGCGGGGCGTCGGCCACCAGGGTCTTGGAGCTTCCTGAGCCGCAGTGGCAGTCGGCGCCGTCATAGGGCTGCTCGCGGTGCTGCGACTGCCCGGTGGCGTGCCGCGTGGTGTCGTGGGTGCTCACAGAGTCTCTCCCGTGTTCGGTGCTGCGGGGTCGTCGGCCGCGTGCCGTCCGGCCGGCCTGGGTTGGAGGATGATGCGGTTCTCGGCCTCCACGGTGGTGACCTGGATGAGTCGGGCCTCCTTACGGCGCAGGCACAGCTCGTAGTCGGAGACGCGGTAGACCACGGGGTCCCCCATCGGGGCGCGGCGCAACGGCGTGGCAATCCGTCCGGGGATGAATCCCAGGTTGCGCAGGCGCTTGACGAGGACCCCGCCGACGCCGTCGTCGAGCAGGCCGGTGATGCGTCCGCTGGTGCCGGGGCTCAGGTCCGACAGTGCGAAGGTGGCGGCACCCGGTTCGGGAAGGTACGTGGTGCCGTCGGGGGCACGGTGTCGTGGAACAGCGAAATCCATGGTGTCCTCGGGTCGACATGAAGGTGGCTTCGTCGATAGGAGTCTAAGGGAATGCTTCTCTGTCTCACAGCAGGCCAGATGGCGTTCTGCCTCAGTGCGAGCCTTCCGGCCGGAGGCGCGGTGGGAGGGGGGAACGATTTCTTATAGAATCCTGGGAGCGGGGGCTGTGGCTGCTTCAGGCGAGGTCCGATCATGGAGCCGGACCGTATAAAATGTGGTGCGACCACTTCCCGCCTCTGCATGGCGTCATTCTTTTGGAAGCAGGAGGCGGCTGATCGATAAAATATCGAGATGGTCGTGCGGGGATATTTCACATGAAGCCGAGAGCTCTTCCCCTGTGTTCCGCATCCCTGAGAGTCATGAGGGGACCTGAGGTGCCTGGTGAGGCGGGAGTGGCTTATCGAAACCAGTAGAATTCTGGGCTGTCATGGCAGGTGTTCTGCAATGTCTGATGTGCTGGTGTCACGTTGGGATTACGGCCTGAATAAATCAGTGCCCAGCAGTGAGTGATCGTATGGTGAACGTGCCTGAGGTGAGGCTTCTGTGTTTCGGAGGGGTGGGATGCCCGCCACTTTCCTTCCAACTTCATGGAAGAAACCTTAGAAAATGCTCTACATCCAATAGGAGTGACGTGAATCTCTCCTTACTTCTCTCGCATTAGGTCCGATATCTCTTGTGAAAATAACAGAGGTGTGACGACGGCCCGGAAGGAGGAGAGGCCCTGCTGCCCTTCGGCAGGTTCGTCGTCACACCTTGGCGCTGCCGAGAGGTCAGCGGGGTCGGGACATGGCCACGGCGCGGGCGCGCTCGGCCCAGGTGTCGTCGAGCGGCTCGGGCTCCCAGGCGGCGCCGGCGTGCTCGGCGGCACGGGCCAGCAGCCAGTCGGCCACGGCCGGGTTCTTGGGCAGCAGGGAGCCGTGCAGGTAGGTGCCGATGACGTGGTGGACGCGCCCGCCCTCGGTGGAGTCCTTGCCGTTGTTGCCGTCGCCCATGCGCACGGTGCCGAAGGGGCGCGCGCCCGACCCCAGGGTGGTCAGGCCGGAGTGGTTCTCGTAACCGACCACCGCGCCGAAGTCCTCGGTGTCCAGGACGATGTTGCCGATGAGGCGGGTGTCGCCGGCCACCGTGTGGGCGTCCATGAGGCTGATACCGGGGATCTCCTGTCCCTTGGCCGTGGTGAAACCGTGCCCGAAGAGCTGGTAGAGGCCGCAGATCGCGAGCATCGGGACGCCGTCGGCCGCCCACGCCTTGAGGGTGGGGCCGACCTTGACCAGGTCCTCCTTGATGCGCTCCTGACCGGAGTCCTGGCCACCGCCGCCCACGAGGATGTCGACGTCGCCGGGCAGCTCATCGCCTGGGTCGTAGGAGAGCAGCTCGACGTCGTAGCCCTGCCACTGGGCGCGCCGCGCCAGCACGAGCGTGTTGCCCCAGTCGCCGTAGATGTTCATGTCCCGCGGGTAGAGCTGGAGCAGGCGCAGGTGTCCGCGGGCGGGGCCGTCAGTGGTGTGCTCATAGCGCGCGGTCATGACATGACCTCCTCAACGTCCGTCATCTCGCCCAGTATCGAGCGCAGGGCCAGCATCGCGGTGTAGGTGGTGAAGATTCGCATGGGGCGGTCGGTGTCGGCGGCTACCCGGCGCATGAGGGCCACGGCCCGGCGCAGGTCGGGCTCGACGTCGGCGACCTCGACCTCGTCGTAGCGCAGCCGCAGGGCCATGTCCCAGGCCCTCACCCCGGTGACGACGGCGACCCCGCCGGCGCGCAGGGCCGAGAAGTCCACGTCCCACAGCCAGGACATGTCCCGGCCGTCGGCGTACTCGTCGTTGATGGCCACGACCACGACCTCGCCGTCCTGCGCCTGGGAGGCCGCCGAGAGCAGCCCCATGCGGAAGCCGGCCGGGTTCTTGACTAAGGAGAGCTGGACGGGGCGGCCATCCAGGGTCAGCACCTCGCCGCGGCCGAAGGCGGCCCGCACATTGCCCAAGGTGGTCAGCAGCCCGGGCAGGTCGGCGTCCTCGCCCAGCACCTCCAGGACCACCCCGAGGGCGGCGCAGGCGTTGAGCAGGTTGTGGACGCCCGGGATGGCGAAGTCGACCTCGTGGGAGGTCCCGTCGACGCGCACGGTGGCGCGCTGGCCGTCGATGGCCTCCAGGGTGACGCGCGGGCTGGGGGCCTGGCCGGCCTGACGGGGGCTGACCACGCCGGTGCGCAGGTCGTCGTCGGACAGGAACAGGGAGCGCAGGTCCTCGCCGGCGCCGAAGGAGACGACGCGGGCACTGACGCCCTCCAGGAAGGCGGGGGCGGCCAGGCGCGGGTCGTCGCCGTTGAGGACGACGACGTCGCTGGTGGCCTTGGCGATCGAGTGCAGCAGGGAGGCGGTGTAGTCGATCTCGCCGAAGCGGTCGAGCTGGTCGCGCATGACGTTGAGCAGGAGGCAGGCGCGCGGGCGGACCCGGGCCACGAAGTGCACGGCGTGGGCCTCGTCGAGCTCGAGGACGGCGATGTCGGCGTCCAGGTTGCCGGCGGCGTCGACCTCGGTGAGCAGGGAGGCGAGCACGCCGCGCACGAAGTTCGAGCCGGTCCGGTTGGTGAAGACCTTCAGGCCCTGCTCGCGCAGGAGCTGGACGACCATCTTGGTGGTCGTGGTCTTGCCGTTGGTGCCCGAGACCACGATGACGCCGCGGGGCAGACGGCCGAGGGTGCGCTCCAGGAAACCGGGGTCGGTGCGCTCCATGACCAGGCCGGGGAAGGCGGTGCCGCCGCTGCCGCCGCCGCGCACGCGGGCGGCCAGGCGCGCTGTGCGGCCGAGGGCGACCGTAAGACGAGAACGCATGGAACTCCTGCTGGCTGAAGAGGGGCGCACCGACGATGCGATCGGGGCGCGGGTGCCCATATGGGCAACAACTGGGCGTCAGTCTAGGGCAGCGGGGCCGGTCACGGATGCGTCACGATGCTCACGTGGCCGGCGCGGGCCGCGAGGGACGGAGGCGCTCGCGGGGCGGCGGCTCACCGGGGGACGACGACGTGCAGGGCGCCGTCCTCGACCTCGGCGCGCAGGGTGCGGGTGGAGCCGGCCGTGTCGCCGTCGAGCTCGAAGGGGACGGGGCGGTCGGCCTCGATGAGGACCTTCCGGGCCCGGGTGAGGGTGAAGCCCTCCATCTCCTGGCCGGTGAGGATCTGCGCTCCCAGGCGGGCCCAGTCCACGACCTTGCCGGGGCTGGCCAGGAGCAGGTCGACCAGGCCGTCGGAGGGGGTGGCTCGCGGGAAGAGTGTCATGCCGGCGGTGATGGTGCCGACGTTGCCCATGAGCGCCATGACCATCTGGCGGCGCACCGGGGGTGCGTCGTCGAGCGTGATGGTGGCGGTGAAGGGATCGGGGACCGCGTTCTGGACGGCGGCCACCGCGTAGGCGCCCGAGCGGATGACCTTCTTCAGGCCCGAGTCGGTGGACTCCATGATCTGGGCGTCCAGGCCCATGCCGGCCATGACGACGAAGCGCTCCTGACCGTCGTCGAAGGCACAGGTGACCATGTCGATGGGCTTGAGGCGGCCGTGCAGGGCCAGGCGGATGGCGGCGTCGGTGTCCAAGGGGATGGAGAGGTTGCGGGCCAGGAGGTTGCCGGTTCCGGAGGGGATGAGGGCCATGGGCATCTTCGTGCCGGCCAGCTCGGAGGAGACGGCTCGCACGGTGCCGTCACCGCCGGCCACCATGACCAGGTCGACACTGGCCTCCAGGGCGCGGCGGGCCATGGAGCGGCCGGGGTCGTCGGGGGTGGTCTCCAGCCAGACGGTGGGCAGCCAGCCGGCGGCGCGTACCTCGGCGGCGACCCGCCGGCGCAGGAGCGAGAGGTCGTCGAACTTGGTGGGGTTGTAGATGACGGCGGCGCGCTTCTCGCTGCTGGTGCGTGACAGGCGGCGGTTGACCCAGCTGGTGAGGATCGCGTCGATGCCGCCGACCCACAGGGCCAGGTTCGCGAAGGCGGCGCCCAGGAGGAAGCCGCCAATGAGGTCACTGAGCGCGGCCAGGCCCATGTACCACTGGCTGACGGCGGTCACGGCGACGGCCGCGTAGCCCAGGACGGTGCCGGCGGCGACCATGGCGCTGCGGTGGTGGGCGCGCGCGAGGGTCACCAGGACCCAGGAGGCCAGGGTCATCGCCGTGATGTGCGCGTTGGGGTAGGAGTACTCGAAGGCGGCGATGGAGTCGGAGAAGGCGTGGCCCGGGTTGGGGTGGGCCAGGTGCAGGGCGATGAGGTACTGGGTGGGGATGCCGGCGGCGGCGATGGCCAGCGAGACGCTCAGGCGGCGCATACGGGCCGTGTAGGCGTAGGCGACCCCGGTCACGATGAGCCCGAGGACGAGGATGGGGTGGGTGAAGGTCGCCAAGGCCTCGGCGAGCTGGCCGGCGGCCGACCGAAGCTGGGCGTCGGGGGTCGGCAGGAGGGCGTCAATGGCGGGGGAGTGCTGCGTGGCGCAGGGGGCGAGCTGCCCCGGGGCGCTCAGGTAGGTCCACACGAGGAAGGCCAGGGTGAAGCCGATGCACAGGACGGCCTCGACGTACTTCAGGCGCCGTGGGGCCCGGGGGGAGGTGGAGGTAGAGGCGGCGGAGTCGCGTGGAGGCTGGGTCACGCTCGCTCGTCCTTTCCCCGGGGTGAGTTTTCGGGAGTCAGCCTAGCCGGTGCGGCTGTGGGCCGTATATGTCCCGGCTGTGGGTGACGAGGGGCGGGGCGGGTGAGGGGAGCCGGTTCGACGGCGTCGTAGGGCGGCCGGCCGTGCGGGGTGCGTGGGGCGGTCGCGGCCCGGGGGCTGCGGTGGGGGCGCGTTGACGAAAGGAGAAGGAGGCGTGAGGGGCTGAGAAAGGGGGTGGTGGATGCGCCAGGGATTCTTGATTTCGGCGAGCAGAGGTGGCGTGATGTGAGCGGAGTGAAACTGTTTCCGTCAGCTTCGTGTGTTGTCTGACGAATTCGGTGACGTGCGAGTGTGCGTGAATGGCGTCGTCGGCCTTAATCGCCTGCGGGGGAGGGGGGAACTGGGTACATTGTGCTGGCCAGTTCTGGGTGCCTCGTGGTGCCCATTTCCCCGACTTACCTCGAAGGATGCATGTGATGCGACAGCAGATTCGCTTCCTCACCCACGCCCTTGGCCGTCGTGAGACGCTCAAGTACCTGTCGATCGCGGCCGTCGGTGCGGCTGTTGCCCCTCTGACCGGCTGCTCCGGATCCACGTTGGCCTTCAAGAAGTTCGCCGCCGGGACCTGGGAGGTCACCATGGACGGCCTGGAGAAGGCCCCTGAGGTCACGGTGACGGTGGCGGACGGAAAATGGACGTTCGCCCCCAAGAACGGAGATCAGGATCGTCAGACGGAGGGAACCTGGAGCTTGTCGGGCACGACCTTGACGCTCAAAGAGACCGGAGATGCCGAATGGTTCTTCAATGAGGGCTCCGAGGGTGTTGGCCTGGGTATTCCGGAAAAGGTGAATACCGACGAGGTTCCGGAGTCCTTCAAGTGGCGGTATGAGAGCGCTGACGAGATGGATGTCCCGCTGTCGTGGGACAAGAAGACCCAGACCTTGACTCTCACGGGAACCGGCTCCGACAAGAAGCCCTTTACGATCAAGGCTAAGAAGCAGGAGAAGTAGCGGTCTGCGACTGAGACTGAGCTGCACGCCTCGGCGTGACGTTGTGTCGGGTCCTGCCTGCCTCGTGCGCAGGCAGGACCCGCGTCACGTCACGTGAGCGCTTGGAATGGATGATCCGCAGCCCGCGGACGGTCGTCTCACGTGCCGGCTTTACTCAGCGGGTGACGTTCTTTGAAGGGATGGTGCGGGTGAGTGCGTCGACGTCGAGCACCTCGGGTGTCTGGAGCAGCGTGGCCTACGTGTTGTGGCGGTGGGCGTCTGGTCGGCCGGTGAGTGCCTGATGGCCTTCGCGCCCCAGGCCGCGGGCGCGGTGGGCCTCGAGCGCCTGCGCGCCGAGGCGTTCACTTCCCAGGACCTCGCCGACGATGCGGACAGCCTCGTCACGGTCGATCGGTTCGGGCAGGTAGGCCTCGGCCAGCGCGGGGTAGTCCAGCAGAAGCTCGTCGCGAGCACCAGGGCCGAGGGGAAGCACCTCGCCCTGCGCCCGGGACAGCACCCCATTGATGACCCCATTCAGCGCGACCCGCCGCCGGCCAGCGATGCCGTGCTCCGCCAAGAAGGCCAGGTACGGCTCGTCCTGCCGGTACTGGACGGCGATCGCCAGTGTGTGGAGGGCGTCCTGGAGCTCATCGATTCGTTGGGACTGCTCCTCGACCCTGCGGCGCAGCTCTTCAAGCTCGGTGCCGGGATCCGGCATGTGGGCCTCCTTCCCGGTGGTGTCCCACCTCAGGGTAGGGCGTTCGGCCGGCAGCCTCATCCAGGGCTCCCACTGCACGAGGGTGGGGATCTACTGGCCGGGGGTGTGCGTACTGCACGAGGGCCCGACCCCCATTCAGTACACCCGACGCTCGTGCAGTGGCGCCCCACCCTCGTGGAGTGGTCACTGGGCGGGGGCGGGATCGACTTCGTGGTGCCTTGGAGGCGAAGCCGGCCGGGTAGGCCAGCGTCGCGTTCGTACCTTATGCCTCGCGTTCGGGGGTTCAGTGTACTGTGCTGTCTCCTCACTTCTGAGAC
>NZ_JASPFC010000057.1:0-8458 GCF_031296635.1 Actinomyces acetigenes | reverse complement strand
TCCACGAAGGCCTCCAGGCCCAGGAGCACGCCCTGGTGGGCCCCGCCGTGGGCGAGGTGCGCGCCACGGCGGCGCACGGCGGCGACAGCGGCCTCGATGACGTCGTCGGCCACCTGGTCGACGGACCGGTCGGCGTCGACGACGACGAAACGCTCCGGCTCGGCCCGGGCCAGGGTGAGGAACTGCTGGCGCAGGGCGGCGCGGAAGGCGTCCCCCTCCTGCTCGAGGCGGTCCTTGGCGCCGCGGCCGGTGGTGCGCCGCTCGGCCAGGCCGGGGTCGCCGTCGAGCAGGATGGTCAGGTCCGGCAGGAGCCCCTCGGTGGCCCACAGGGACAGGTCGCGGACCTCCTGGGGGCCGAGCGAGCGGGCCGCGCCCTGGTAGGCGACGGAGGAGTCGAGGTAGCGGTCGGTCAGGACGACGGCGCCGCGCTCAAGGGCGGGCCGCACGCGGGTGGCGATGTGGTGGGCGCGGTCGGCGGCGTACAGGAGGGCCTCGGCGCGCGGGGCGACGTGCCCACCGTGCAGGAGGAGGCGACGGATCTCGACGCCGAGTTCCGTGCCGCCCGGTTCGCGGGTGAGGATGTGGTCCACGTCCGCTGCGGTCAGCAGGTCGGCGAGGATGCGGATCTGCGTCGTCTTGCCGACGCCGTCTCCTCCTTCGAAGGAGATGAACAGACCGGGGTGGGCCGTGGCGGAGGGCGACTGAGTCACGCGACCAGCGTAGCGGCCACGGTGTGTGACCTCAGAAAGTCGGGACGAAGACCTCGACGCGGCGGTTGAGGCGGCGGCCGCCGGGATTGTCGGAGCCGTCAGGGTTCTCGTTGGGGGCCACCGGCTTGGTCTCGCCGTAGCCGACGGCCTCCAGGTCGGCGGTGACGCCGTCGGACTTCAGGGCGCTTGAGACGGCCTGCGCCCGCTGCTCGGAGAGCTTCTGGTTGAAGGCGTCGTCGGAGACGGAGTCGGTGTGGCCCTGGACCTGAACCTTGGGGGCCTTGGAGTCCTTGAGGACGGTGGCCAGGTTGGTCAGGGTGGTCGAGGCCTCGCCGCGCAGGTCGGATGAGCCGAAGTCGAACAGGACACTGTCCTCCAGGGTGATGACGGTGCCGCAGGACTGCACGGGCTTGGCGGCGTCAATGGAGGGGAAGGTGCCGACCTTGCCAGCCTTGGGGACGGGTTTGGCCGAGATCGTGGAGCCGTTGACGATGGCGGTGCCGTCACCGTTGTTGGTGATGGAGAGCTTGCCGTCGGAGTAGGTGCCTGAGCCGTTGCCGTCGTTGGTGATGGAGACCCCGCCGCGGTTGTAGGTGCCCGAGCCCTTACCGTCGAGGGTGATGGACTCTCCGGTGGCGGAGTCGTTGTAGGTGCCTGAGCCGTCGCCGTTGACGGTGACCGAGACGTGGTCGCCGCTGTAAGTGCCCGAGCCGTCACCGTTGACGGTGATGGTGACCTTCCCGTCGGAGTAGGTGCCTGAGCCGTCACCGTTGTTGGTGATGGAGACCTTGCCGTCGTTGAACGTCCCTGAGCCGTCACCGTTGTTGGTGACCGAGGTGGTCCCTGAGCTCGCGGTCATGGAGCCGTCGCCGCCAAGGACCGTGGAGCCGGAGACGAGCGAGCCATTCGCGTCGCAGCGGGCGGGCCTGACGGTGACGCCGGGCTGGGAGGTGATGGAGCGTGTGAGATCCGGGGTGAAGGCGCCCGTGGATTGGGTGAGCAGGCTGAGGTCGGGCAGGGAGATCATGGGGATCGGGGGAATCTGTCCGGGTTCATAGCCGGCGACGGCCTGACCCGCGGAAGCGGCCGTTCCCGTCGCCTGGGCGGAGGCGGAGCCCTGGGCGCTTCCCGCGGAGCCGGCGGAGTCCGAGCCGGCCTGACTGGCCGGGGTCTGCTGACCCTGAGCCTGCGAGGACGAGCCGCCTCCGATGGACAGGGAGCAGCCGCTCAGTGCGAGGGCGGCGATGAGGGAGAGGGAAGGCAGGGAGATGAGTGCTTTCGTCATGCCCGGAACGTTACTGAGTCGTTGTCGCCGCCCGGTTCCCACCCTGTCGCAGAACTGCGACGCAGCATCATCCGGGCCGGGCGGCTCCGGCATGGGAAGCGCGACCGTGATGTGACCGTGATGCGATCGTGACTGACGGGCTATAGTCAATTCATTGCGGCCTGCCGGTTGATTCCGGCTATCACGGATTGGAGCGTGCTCGTGGGACAGTGTGGTTCTCGTCGTCGATTCACGGGGGTGGCTGGCACCGCGGTGCTCGCAGGGTGTCTGGTGCTGGCCGGATGCTCGTCGAGCAGCCCGAAGGGCGGCGGCACCGTGCCACCACTGAAGACCGCTGCCAGCGGGGCCAGCGCGTCCGCCGGTGCGACGACGTCGGCCGGGGCCTCGGCGTCACCGGGCGCGAGCAGCACCGCCAGTACAGGTCCCGTGACCCCGGAGTCGATGTCGGACCCGGACCTGGGCTACACGGTCGTCTCCGTCCCCGAGAACCTCGACCCCACCCAGACCGAGGTCCTGCGCGCCTACTTCGCCTACGACAAGGCGACCTGGCGCCTCTGGTTCAGAAACGAGGGCCTCGACACCATGCATACCGTCGCCACAGGTCAGTTGTTGACAGAAATTAAACACAACGCCGCTAAGAAGAATGGGAGCCTGTCTCGACCCCCGGTAAGAATATCGGTGAGCGAAGTGACCGCCTCCAATGACGGTAATGGCTACACTGTCGCGACATGTCTCGACAAGACTCAGATGACATCAGTTGACGCGCAGGGGAAAGATATCACCGACCCCAACAATCAAATCTATCTGCCGTCCGCAACATTCATGACGCAAGGACCCAACGGCACTTGGCGAGCCAGCCTTGAAGATAGTGGCACCCCCAACAGCTGCTCGGTGAACTGACGAAAGGATCCCCAAGTGCGCAAGCACCCAATGGCGACGGGAACTGCATTTCTACTGCTCATCACCAGCCTATCTGCAGCGCCAACTGCATATGCCGGGAAGGACAGCAGTCAGGTGGACGCCTCGTCGACGCAGAGTGCGGGTGGCGGGGAGATCTCGGTGAGCATCACCGAGCAGTACACAGCAGCCTCATCCGGAGGCGGCGGAGGCGAAACGGTCTCGTCGTCAACGTCCATAAGCGTCAAGCCCTCCTGCTACTACGAGAAGCAAGCGGATCAATCGCAGGTAGGCAGAGACGCCTTCGACATCCAGGACAGCGGCAAACTCAATCAGCCAGATGAGGTCGAAAGGATGTATTCCGGTTACAAGCAATGGATGAAAGATAGGCAACCGGGAACCTGGTGGCACGTAGAATGCAACAGGGACGCCTTTGATGACCTGGGCGCCATGCAAGCCGCCCGCAACCGCATGACCCCCAATGGGGCGCCTTACCTGTGGGTCCCGGATAGCGAGAACGGCGGGAAGCCTCCGGCTCCCTATATCTCCGGGCGCGCGCTTGCGACCGCGGCGTGGAAAGCGGTGAAGATTCCGCAACCGACCATTGAGACTAACCCAAAGGTCGGTTCTCAGGGCGCCACCCTGGTTGGGATGGACACCTGGGTGTGGGCCACGGGCAACACCCCGCGCTCGGTGACCGTCACCGCCTCCGCAGGGACCACGTCGGCGACGGTCACGGCAGCCTCGGCCGGCCTCCAGCTCTCCGCCCCCGACGGGAAGCCCTCATGTCAGGGCTTCGGGATCGCCTGGCACTCAGGAATGCCTGAGGGCTCGAGCCCCTGCACCATCTCCTTCAACCGCAGCTCGGCGCACCTGGGCGGCACGACCCCACTGACGGTGTCCGCGGCCTACTCAGCCACCTACACCGCCACTGACGGCTCCGGCGGTGATCTGCCCGCAGTCACCACCACCAACACCATCAACCTGCCGGTCGCCGAGGTCCAGACCCTCACCACCAACAGCAAGAACCCCCGCCAGAACTGAATCCACCCACGCAGCAGGGACGACATCGCGGGCACGCCCCACCGCGCGCAGCAGACACGATGCCTTCGCCTATGGCACCTCCGTGCGCCTCAGATTTGGCCCGTTAGCAACTGGTGGAATGGCAGGGATCATTTCCCGAACCAAAGCCTTCATCCCTTCGAGCGATTTCGGTCCATACGTGTGACCTGAGAAGTGGTTGTACACGAGCTCCACCTGAAGTGCATGGTTATCCGGGTACAGCCAGGCGACAGAGATCCCATCGTCATGCGCCCACATGTAGCCTCGTCCTTCGATACCATCAAGGACCAGCCGCTCGTGCCCCTCAGCTTCGATCTCACTGAACAAGTGCCCACTATCCACACTCAGGAGACCACCTGGAGCATATGCGATAAGTAGCGAAGACGGGTTATCGTCACCGCTCTCGTGCCCCGCGATCGTGCAGTAGAAAGCACTCTCTTGCGGCACCTTGGTTAGATCGACGGAATCATTACTGTGACGGTACACATACTCTTCAGAATGGAAGGACAGCCCTTCCAGCAGCAATCGATTCGGGACAACGTCACACAGGGTGTCATCAAGACGAAACACAGGACTGGAAGCGGCGGTACTGGCCGCCCCTTTTCCCTTGCTATCACCCCGAGCACATGAAACGATTCCCAAGAACATGAAGACAGCAGCGACAGCACAACTCAAATTCATGAAAGAACGTCGCATACACATCACCTCAGAATCTTCCTTCGTGGCACTAGCTAACCAAATCTCCTAATTCTTCCTCGGAGCCGCAGCGGCTTTACCTCCTTCAACTTGATGCTCAGCATCAACCTGACCATCGACAACCGACGACTCCACTCCATTTAAAGACCTCAGGCTATTATCATTCTCAACTCCACTGTTCTTCCAATCTAGCATCTCTGAGACCTGCTCATCGCTAAGAGAGTTCACGTCAATCGATGGCTTTCCATTGGCGTCCTCTTGATACCATCCTGTTTTATTATGCTCAGGCGACGGCTTCACACCTTCCCCCGAAGCCATCTCATGATTAAGAACAATTGCATACCCTTGAGCTTTACGGCGGTTATATGAGTTCTCGGCACCGTTGGTCGTATCAACCTCAGGGGAGCCCAACTGTTTCAGTATGAAATCAGTTGCCATCGGCTGCGTGATGTTCGATGCGATAGCGTACGCGGCTGGAGCTCCTGTCCCTGCAGTTGCTGCACCAACCCCCAAGCCGATCATTGTGTTGGCGACGGTCATCATAGTGCCAACGGTCTTGTTTCTTTTCTTTTCTATCTGAGCCGCGTCAGCCTTATTCTGGTTGATATCATCATCGAAACGCATGTTAGAAAGCTGTTCCAGATATGCTGTTGTTGCTACGCTTTGACGGTACTTGTTTTTGAAATCTTCCTCTCCGGAACCATTTTCAGCAGCACCAGCAGCAGCCTCAATCCGCTCCCCGTGAAACTTTCCGGCGGCAGCCGACACTGTTGCCATGGCATCAGAATTGTTCCCAAACCTGTATACAAGAGTCGAGATGTCCTTGGCGTCAACTCCCCATTTGTTAAGACTCGGCCCGTCCCCAGACCCAGAGTATGAACTTCCGGAACTCGCTGCCGCCAGTTCTTCAGGGGAGTTGGCGACAACAGTGGCCACATTCTTCTGCATCGCTTCCGAAAACTTCCCTTTAGGCCATTTATCACTAGCGAAATACTTCATCCCTTTTGCGGCTGCATACGTTGCCCGTGCGTCACCTTCAGCGCTGGGGTGCTCAGCATCGGGATTCCTGAACGATGAAGCTTGAGCAAGTGCAGCCGAAAAATTTTCGATCGGACGTGCACCTTTTCGCTTAGATAACTTCGGGACCGGAATGGCATCCCAGTCACGAGAAGTGAGCTTTTCCCATCGATGCTGGGTGTCCTTGTCTGGGTTCCAATTGCCATCCTTATCGACTGATCCTTTTCCACTGAGATAAGCGAGGGAAAGGTCTTTATCTTTGGCCATGAGCTCCATGACGCCAGCAAGCGGGTCTGTTGAATACTCGGTAGACAAGTATGTAGTTCCAGACGAGATAGTCTTTGGGTCTATTTCCTCAAGGATATCCGCTGCATTAAGAATAAAACCGGAACCATAGTTGGTTCCAGTCGTTGTCACAAGCGCGTTGAACGCTGCGGCGTCATCCGGCGATTTTGAACTATAAATCGCGACCCCGAAGTCTTTTCCTAACGACTCCCCTCCGACACTGGGCTGAGACGCCCCAGCCAGAAGGTGTCCAAGGGTATCTGTCATGAGCTGGATTTTGTTGGGGTCTCTCGCGAAGGTCTGATTAGCGTTGTTAACCAGGGTGAGGTAGGCTCGAGCCCCTCCGACGGACTTCACAAATGAAGCTCCGTACGCCGGGACGTCTTGATGTTTTTCTATTTCTGCTCTGAGTTTCTCGGCTTTCTCCGCGTCACCAGAGTTTACCGCCGCTTGAAGTTCCTGCGCTTGTTTTTTTGCATTGGCGGCAGCTTGCGTATTATATGTCCGAACGTTAGAGGCGGTATCCATACTTGCCCAATAGGCTGCAGTGTCAGTCGTTCCCTCGGGTGGGTCAGGCAGGTAGTATGTGTACGTTCCATCGGGGTTCTTGTTGTCAATGCCGTTGGAATTTAGTCTGACAACTTCTGTCCTGCGAGCGTTCAATTCTCTTGCCAAGCCGAGGATAGCAGAGGCGCACCCGGCCAGCGTTGTTGACGACCCGTCTCCGCCCAATGAATCAGGTTGAGTTAAGGACCCATCGGGAGAAGAAGGACCCGCTCCCCCAGGAGTGCTAGGCGCACCGCCGTAGGCACGCGCAGCCTCCTCCACTGTGCCAACAGGATGAGAGTTGTTCTCACTGGATTTGTAGATCTTGGACCTTTGAGAGGAGACAAACGCGCCATACTCGTTCAGGCGGCCCTCCTGGGTCTTAGCCTTTTCGGGATCAATTTTGAAGAATGCCATGTTTTATTGTACTCCGTCATTCGGTTTTTCAAAGTGCACCAACTGCAATGGACTAGAATATTTTCCAGTTCGCTTCTGTTGAATGCTCGTTCGGATCAACTTTTTTCCCTGGATGCAGTTCCTGCTGTGACGCCGCGGAACTTAGGTCACTAATAATCGTCGCCATGACTCCAGAATCTGAATCAACAGAGTCAACGGCTGTAGTTATCTTTGCAGACAACGTCTCCGCCACTGGGGAATCCCATATTTCATCAAGCCCCGACTTCAAGGTCTCAACAGAGCCTCCCGAGGTCGGCGACCACCCACGAAGATTAGTTTGCGAGGTCCTCGCCGTGGAAAGAATATTATTAATGGCAATATACTTCTTGTTGTCGACCTTCCCGTCATTTGACTTGCCATCTTTCGAATCGGCAGGAGGGGGAGTCTCACTCATCTAAGCTCCTTGAGTTCGCTATGCTCATCCAATCTGAGGTTACTTTACCGTAACATCCGCGGATCTCTGCCTGCGTATGCGGGAGACTCCTATCAGGCTCAGGAGGCAACCGGCGGCCCCGCGACGGGCAGGCTCAGCCAGACCCGGGTGCCCACGCCCTCGCGGGAGGCCATGCGTACGCTGCCGCCGTGGCGGCGCACGATCGTGGAGACCAGCGCCAGCCCCAGCCCCGAGCCCGGCAGGCCCCGGGCATTGCCGGCCCGGGCCAGCTCACTCCACACAACCGGCAGGTCCGCCTGCGGCACCCCGATCCCGGTGTCGGCCACCTCGATGGTGACGGTGCCGGACTCCTCCCGACCGCGCACCTCCACGGTCCCGCCGGGCTGGGTGTACTTCGAGGCGTTGGAGATGACGTTGTAGACGGCCGAGTACAACAGGTCGCCGTCGCCGCGCACATGCGACAGCGGCCACGGCACCTGCGGCAGGTCCAGGCGGATCTTGGGCCCGCCGCCACTCGCCGTCCCCTCCTCGCCGACCGCCTGGGCGGCGTCGTGGACGGTCTCGGCGATATCGACGTCCTCCAGTGAGAGGACGGCCGTCTCCAGATCGGCCAGCTTGCGCAGGTCCGTCACCAATCGCCCCATGCGGCGGGCCTGGGCGTCGACGACGTCGACCCGGGCCTGCAGCTCGTGGGGCGGGGCCTGCGGCAGGTCGGCGACGGCGGCCCGCACCGCCGTGAGCGGGTTCTTCAGCTCGTGGTCCAGCCGGCGCAGGAACTGCTGGTGACGGGACCATGCCTCCTCCTGGGCCTGACGTCGGCCCCGCTGTTCGGCCAGGCGCAGCCTGCGGCGGATCACCGTCGCGGCCAGGGCGAGCAGCAGCACAGCGATCCCGATCTCCGCCACCACCAGCGGCACCGCCGTCGAGATGACCACCGGGGCCAGTCCGAAGGCCGCGTAGGAGACCGCCGCCGCGACGGCCACGACCGCCACCGCCAGCACCCATCCGATCCAGGTGGCCCGGCGGGGCCCCTGCGTCGCGGGTTCCAGATGTGTCGGGGCGGCTTCGGCAGCGGCCCCGGCCGAGGGATCGACCGGCCGGGGCTCGGCC